>CAZLEC010000779.1:0-2183 GCA_964558245.1 uncultured Burkholderiales bacterium
CCATCTGCGTGAGGTGGCTCATCGTCGACTCGCCGCCGTAGCTCTGCCAGTTCGTGTTCGTGAGGAAGCTGGCCGCGGTGTTGAACGCGAGGTCGGGGTGGACCGCCGCCAGGTGGTCGGGGTTGAACGGCAGGTGCGACTGCAGCCGCTGGAACCCGTACACGAACAGCATCGAGACGAAGCTGAACGCGAGCAGCGAGAACGTATAGCTCGTCCAGCGTTGCTCGCGCTCGGCGTCGATCCCGCTCAAGCGGTAGATGCCCCGCTCGATGGGGTTGAAGACCCGGTCGCCCGGCGCCTTGCCGCCCGACCACACCTTCGCCATATAGCTGCCGAGCAGCGGCGTGACGACGACGATGAGGCCGAGGAAGACCAGAAGTTGGATCCAGCCTGCGGTTGTCATTACAGCTTCTCCGGGAACACGAGGGCGTACACGAGATACGCGGTCAGCACGACCGCGAGGAACAAGCCGAGTGCGTTGTCGTAACTCACTTCGCTGCGACCTCCAGCGCTCGATCTCCAACGCACGGGCGACCCGCGCCCGCGCTTACGGTCTGCGCGTAGCTACTCATGCGGCTGCGCGCTCCCCGGTCACTTCGTCGTCGGCCGGCTCTTCGACCGGGTCGGGGCCGATGATCCGGTCGCACGCGACGGTCAGCAGGCCGGCCAACACGAAGAAGGCGACCGTGAGGGCGATGAAGGCGACGTCGTTGTGCACGGGTCCTCCAGTGGAATCGACGCCCGGAGCTCGGGCGCATCACTCCACGATGCAGCTTTCTGACTGCGAAGGGCAGTCCGTTTGACGCGTCTGTGACGCGAGTCGATCCGTGTTGACGCCCTCCGTACGCGTGCAACCGGAAACACTCCGGAAATAACCGCGTCTACCCCGCTTAACAAACATCACATCGGCAGTCGACGCGCGTCATATCCGCGTCAAGGACCTAGGCAGCCGGCGGCCCCTTCCGTACAACGCATCTCACAACTGGCGCCGGAATACGGCGAGAGGAGCGATCTTGTACGACATCATCAGCGTTCTCTTCGTGTTGGTCTTCTTCGCCCTGTGCGTGGCCTACACGAACGCGTGCGATCGCATCCTGGGCCCCGACGACACCGCCACCGACGAAGTGGCCGAGGACCGCTCCGGCCCGACCGACGAGGCGGTGGCCGCGTGACGCACGTCCTGGCCGCTTCCGGCGCCGACAACTGGACCGCCATGGTCCTGGCCGTCGGGCTCGTGGTCTTCCTCTTCTTCGCACTCATCTTTCCCGAGAGGCTCTAAATGCGCGCTCCCGAGTGGATCCAGTTCGCCGCGCTCGCGGTGCTGCTCATCGTCAGCACACCGATCATCGGCGCCTACATGGCGAAGGTCTTCGCCAACGGCCGCGCGCCGGGTGACCGCGTCTTCGGACCGATCGAGCGGTTGATCTACCGGCTCTGCCGGATCGATCCCGAGGGCGAGCAGCGTTGGAAGTCGTACACGTTCTCGCTGCTCTCGTTCAACGCGGTGGCCGTGCTGGGCGTGTACTTCGTGCAACGCGTGCAGTCGCACCTGCCGGTGAACCCGACAGGTGTCGGCGCGGTCCAGCCGTTCATGGCGCTCAACAACGCGGTGAGCTTCGTCACGAACACCGACTGGCAGAGCTACATCCCCGAGACCACGGTCTCGCACCTCACCCAGATGACGGTGTTCGGCGTGGAGAACTTCCTCTCGGCCGCGATCGGCCTCACCGTCGCGATCGCGCTCATCCGCGGCCTTGCCCGCCGGCGCTCGAGCACGATCGGCAGCTTCTGGGTCGACCTCGTGCGGAGCTGCGTGCGCATTCTCCTGCCGCTCTCGCTCGTGCTCGCGGTCGTGTTCCTCAGCCAGGGCGTGATCGACAACTTCCACGGCAACACGCCCTACAAGCCGGTCGACTCCGCACTCGTGCAGGCGAAGGACGCGAGCGGCCAGCCGACCGGATCCGCGGTTGTGCCGGGTGGGCCCGTGGCGTCGCAGGAGGCGATCAAGGAGCTCGGCACCAACGGCGGCGGCTTCTACAACGCCAACTCGGCCCACCCGTTCGAGAACCCCAGCGGATTCACGAACTTCATGCAGATGTACTTCGCGGCGCTGATCGGGTTCGGCCTGACCTTCACCTACGGGAAGATGGTCGGCGACCAGCGGCAGGGCTGGGCGATCTTCG
>CAZLEC010000780.1:0-2179 GCA_964558245.1 uncultured Burkholderiales bacterium
CTCATCACGCACGGCACCTGGTACTCGCGGCTGACGATCCCGATGTGCGACTGCGGAGTGCCCGAGAGGCACACCACCGCGGTGAGCTCGTCGAAGATCGGCGCAAGGAACGTCGCACCGGCATCGGCGACGCACGCCACGATGCCGTCGGCGGACGTGTCCATCAGCTCGAGCACGTCGTCGGGCGAGCGCAACATGCGCCACGCACCCTGAACCGGCGCAGCGTCGAACACCTTCGTACCGATCGCGAGGTCGACCATCGGGCGGTCACTGTAACCACGGCCGCGCGGCCGCGTACGATGCACGCTCGTGGCGCACGGCGAGCTCGACGACGAGCACTGGCTCCTCCTGCACGAAGTACGCCTCCGGGGCGTCTTGGACGCCGACGGCAGCGTCGTCGTGCACGTCGAGGAAGCCGGTTTGGTCGCGCGCGTTCCGAAGGGCATCCGGCTCACGCCGAGCGGCCGCGACCTGCACACCGAGTGGGCCCGGGTCGAACCGGGATCCGAGCTCGAGACGTCGGTCGAGCGCGCCTACCAGCGTTTCCTCGGGCTGAACCGTGAGCTGATCCGTGCCTGCAACGACTGGCAGGTCCGACCCGGCGGCGCGCCGAACGACCATCTCGACCCGACCTACGACTGGGCGGTGATCGACCGGTTCGACACGATCGACGACCGGGCCGGGCCCATCATCTCGACCTTGAGCCGCGTTGTGGCGCGATTCGCCGACTACCGACCTCGCCTGCGCGCCGCGCGCCGACGCGTCGACGACGGTGAGGCCGAGTGGCTCACGTCACCGCGCATCGACTCGTACCACACGGTGTGGATGCAGCTCCACGAAGACCTGCTGCTCGCGCTCGGACGGGAGCGTTCGTCGGAGGACTAGCCAGGCGCAGATCCGCAGGCCCGGACCGTTGACCGAAGCTTCACGGCCGCTCGAGGGCCGGAGGTCGCAGCCGCATTAACGAGAGCCGGGCGCGCCTACGCCCGTCACGTCAGTGCGGCTTCGTGATCGTCGCGAGTGCTCCGAGCCACGGAGCCGAAGGCCCGGCCGAGATGACGCCGTTGGTCGCGAAGCCGCAGTCGGAAGGTGACACGACGACCTCGACGGCCGAGGTGCCGTTTCCGAACTCGAGGGCCCAACCCGGCGTGGTCGGGTTCAACGGGCAGGGAATCCTCTCGGCGTCCGGGATGTGGTGCAGCGCGTTCGTCTGGCGCTCGAGTTGCCGCACGGCCGCCGCGCCACGGACGACGCCGGAGCGTACGAGCGCGCTCGCCGGGTTCGCGTTCAACGGCGCGTACCGGCACACGCGTGCCTCGGTCGCGGTGATCGGAACCATCGTGGCGTCGAGCCCGGGAACGCCGGGGTTGTCGACGCTCGACGGGAGCCGCGACGGGCACGGCGCCAGTGGCCGGTGCGCCGCGACCGAGGTCGACGACGTGGTCGCGGCCGACGTCGACGAGGGCACCGTGCCGAGGTCGTGGGCACCACCGCCGCTGGAGCAGCCCACACCGAACAGGACCATCGCGACCGTGAACGCCACGACACCGAGGAGCTTGTGCATGCGGTGTACGACGCTCGCTCGACGCGAACGGTTCCCCGAGGCGCGGGCTACGCGTCCTCGGCCGGAACGAGCGCCTTCCATCCGAGGCCGCCGACCACTCCGCCGACGACGGGGAAGATGATGAACACCCAAACCTGGTTGAGCGCCCAACCGTGCTGGAAGATCGCAGTGGCCAAGCTGCGCGCCGGGTTCACCGACGTGTTGTCGACCGGAATCATGATGAGGTGGATCAGCGTCAGCATGAGCCCGACGGTGACACCGGTGAAGCCGGGTGCCATCGACTTGCGGCTGGTGCTCGCGATCACGAACACGAACAACGCGGTGAAGACGATCTCGGTGAGCATCACCGCGGGCAGCTTGAACCCGCCGGGTGAGTGCGCACCGTAACCGTTGGATGCGAAGCCACTCGCCTTCGCGCTGAACCCGTCGTGACTGTGCGCGATCACGTAGATCACGCCCGCGGCGAGGATGCCGCCGACGAACTGACCGACGATGTAGAACGGGACGTCGCCGCTCTTCGTCTTGCCGAGCGCCCAGAGCCCGACCGTGACCGCCGGATTGACGTGGCAGCCCGAGATCGAGCCGATCGCGTAACACGCGCACAGCAAGCTCAGG
>CAZLEC010000781.1:0-2178 GCA_964558245.1 uncultured Burkholderiales bacterium
TCGCAATGCGGCCAGGTTCTGGCGCATCAGCGTCAGGTAGTCGAAGCCCTGCTTCGCCTCGCCGGGTGTCAGGCCCTCGATCGGATCGAGCACAGCGGTCTTCACGCCGGCCTCCCGCGCGACCGTCTGCGCGAGCTTGGGCGACACCAGCCGCTCGAAGAACACCGTGCGGATGTGGTCTTTGCGCACGAGCTTCGCAAGGGAGCCGAGCTTCTGCGCCGAGGGCTCCGACTCCGGGTCGATGCCCGTGATCGCGACCATGTGCAGACCGTAACGTGCCGCCAGATACGCGAACGCAGCGTGGCTCGAGATGAAATCGTGGCGTGCGCAGTGAGCCAGCCCGCGCCGGTACTCGCCGTCGAGCAGCCTGATCCGCGCAGCGAGGGCGCGCCCCTTCGCCGGCCGGCCGAGCGCGACACCCATCTTCTCGACGATCGCCGCGAACCGGACCGGGTCGAGCCACACGTGCGGATCGGTCTTCCCGGACTCGTCTCCGACCCCGGCCGTCAGCGACTGGCCCTGCAGCACGTCGAACACCGTGCCGCGCGCGTCGCGCACCGCGTCGGCGACCGCGGGCTGGAAGTCGTGCGAGAGGTAGAAGACGAACTTCGCGCTCTGGATCTCGGCGACCTCTTTGGGAGTGAGCTCGATGTCGTGCGGCTCGGCGCCCGACGGTGTGAGGTTGTGGACGTGCACGGTCGGGCCGCCGATCTGCTCGGCCGCCCATGCCACGGGATAGAAGGCGGCGACGACCGAGCGCCCGTGCGAGGAAGAGCCCGAGCCGCAGCCGACCAGCGCCGCGGCGACGGCCGCCGCGAGAACGATTCTCATCACCATTCGGTGGACGATAACGATTCTCGTTATCCTTTGTCCAATGACCTGGTCCGGCCACGCCGACGAGCAGCTCCGCGAAGCGGGCTACCGCCCCGGCGGTGCGGGCACGCGCGTCCTCGGCTTCCTCGAGGCACAGACGTGCTGCCGCGGGGCGCAGGAGATCTACGAGGCGCTCGGCCGCAAGGTCGGTCTCGCGAGCGTCTACCGCATGCTGGAGCGCCTCGACGAGCACGGGCTCGTGCAGCGGATCGACCTCGGCGACGGGATCGTCCGCTACGAGCCGGTGCGCGAGGCGCATCACCACCACTTCGTCTGCGGCGAGTGCGGCAAGGTCGAGCCCTTCGCCGACCTGCGGCTCGAGCAGGCGATCGAGGCGGTCGAAGAGCGCAGCGGCTACTCGGTCGTCGCACACGAGGTTGTGCTGCGCGGCTCCTGCGCGAACTGCCGGACATGAACGTCGGGGTCTACATCTACGAGCTCGCCGAAGAGCTCGACTGGGCCGGGCCGTGGGAAGTGCTCGCCGCGTGGTCGGACCGAAACGACGACGTGCACGTCTTCACGATCACCGACACCGACGGCCCGGTGACCTGCGCGAAGGGGCTGCGGGTGCTCGGCGACCACACCTGGGAGACCGCACCGGAGCTCGACGTGCTCGTCATCCCGGGCGGCGACTCGCGAGGCCCCGTTGCGGATGTCGCGCTGGTCGATCGTGTGCGCGCGCTACACGAGCGCGGTGCGCTGCTGACGAGCGTCTGTACCGGCGCGTTCGTCCTTGAGGCGGCAGGGGCGCTCGACGGCAAGCCGGCGACGACGCACTGGGGTGCGATGGAACGGCTGCGCTCCCTCGGCGTCGACGTGCGCGACGACCGTTTTGTGGACACGGGCGACGTGATCACCGCGGCCGGTGTCTCCGCCGGGATCGACATGGCGCTGCACCTCGTCGCGCGGCTCGACTCCGTCGAGCGCGCGAAGGATGTTCGGCGCTACATCCAGTACGACCCCGAACCACCGGTCTGATGGAGCTGACCCGCACCGACAAGTGGCTCTGGGCCGCGCGCTTCTTCAAGACGCGCAGCGCGGCGACGGACGCTGTCGCGGGCGGCCGCGTGCACGTCAACGGTGAGCGCGTGAAGCCGTCGAAAGACGTGCGGATCGGCGACACGATCGAGATCTCGATCGGCCCGATCCAGCGAACGGTCGTCGTGACGGGCGTGGCCGACAAGCGCGGCTCGGCCACCGTCGCGGCGACGCTCTACACCGAGACGCCGGAGTCGGTCACGCGTGGCGAGCGCGACCGCGCGCAGCGCCGCCTGGCACGGCCGCTCGGCGCCGAGCTCGGCGAGC
>CAZLEC010000782.1:0-2172 GCA_964558245.1 uncultured Burkholderiales bacterium
GCGTAGCCGCGCGTGCGCGACTTCATCTGGTCGAAGAAGTCGAGGACGATCTCGCCCAACGGCAGCGTGTACACGAGCTCCACCCGGTCGACCGAGAGGTACTCCATCTTCTGCATCTCGCCCCGCCGCTGCTGCGCGAGCTCCATCAGCGTTCCGACGTAGTCGGTGGGCGTCAGGATCGTGACCTTGACGAAGGGCTCCTCGATGGCTTCGACGTGCTCGGGCGGCGGCATCGACGACGGATTGTCGACCACCTCGACACTGCCGTCGGCCAGCTGCACGCGATATTCCACGTTCGGCGCAGTCGCGACCAACGACAGGTCGTACTCGCGCTCGAGTCGCTCGCGGATGATCTCCATGTGCAACAGGCCGAGGAAGCCGCACCGGAAGCCGAAGCCGAGCGCGCCCGACGTCTCCGGTTCGTACGTGAACGACGAATCGTTGAGCCGCAGCCGCTCCATCGCCTCGCGGAGATCCGCGTACTCGTCGCCGTCGACGGGGTACAAGCCGCAGAACACCATCGGCTTCGGATCGCGATACCCCTCGAGCGGTTCGGCGCGCCGTCCTGAGTCGGTGACGGTCTCGCCGACCTTCGCCTCGCCGACGTCCTTGATGCCCGCGATCAGATAGCCGACCTCGCCGGGGCCGAGCCTCGCCACCGGCGTCATCGCCGGGAGGCGCACGCCGATCTCCTCGGCGTCGTGATCCTGACGGGCGTTCACGTAGCGCAACTTCGCGCCGCTGCCCAACACGCCGTTGAACACCCGCACCGACGAGATCACGCCGCGGTACGCGTCATAATAGGAGTCGAACATCAGCGCCTGCAACGGTGCGTCGGCGTCGCCGCTGGGCGCGGGGATCCGCTCGATCACTGCGTCGAGCAACTCGGGCACGCCGGCACCGGTCTTCGCGGAGATGTGCAACACCTCCGACGCCGGGATGCCGAGCACGCGTTCGATCTCCTCGGCCCGCTTCTCGGGCTCGGCGGCCGGCAAGTCGATCTTGTTGAGCGCGGCCACGACGGTGAGATCGTGCTCGAGTGCCTGGTAGCAGTTGGCGAGCGTCTGCGCCTCGATCCCCTGCGACGCGTCGACGAGGAGGATGACCCCCTCGCACGCGGCGAGGCTGCGGCTCACTTCGTAGCTGAAGTCGACGTGACCGGGCGTGTCGATGAGGTTGACGACGTAGCCGTTCCACTCGAGCCGGACGTTCTGCGCCTTGATGGTGATGCCCCGCTCGCGCTCGAGATCCATGGAGTCGAGGAACTGCGCGCGCATGTCACGGGGGTCGACGGCGCCGGTCATCTCGAGGAGACGGTCGGCGAGCGTCGACTTCCCGTGGTCGATGTGGGCGATGATGCTGAGGCAGCGAATGCGGCTGAGCTCGGTCAAGAGCCCCATTCTCGCGGCTGGCGCCGGTCGGGACGGATCCTGGTACCCTGTCCGGGCTTCCGAGAAGAAAAGGCG
Organism: uncultured Burkholderiales bacterium; assembly: GCA_964558245.1. Taxonomy (GTDB): domain Bacteria; phylum Actinomycetota; class Acidimicrobiia; order IMCC26256; family PALSA-610; genus JBBQER01. The sequence continues at coordinate 1,467 of CAZLEC010000782.1, forward strand.
CGTGTGGCGAACATCAAGTCCCAGAAGAAGCGCAATCGGCAGAACGAGCGCCGCCGCGAGCGGAACAAGGCCGTGCGTACCGAGCTCAAGACGCGTGTGAAGGTCGCCTCGAGCGCCCTCGCCACCGAAGCCGACGACGCCCAGGAGCTCGTGCAGGTCGCGCAGAAGCGGCTGGGCAAGGCCGCGTCGGCCGGCATCATCCACAAGAACCAGGCCGCTCGCCGCACGTCCCGCATGATGCGACGCGCGAACAGCGCGCCCGCCGCCGACTGACTCGAAGCTCGAACTTCGGAGCTCGAGCTTCGGCCTTCAGCTCCGTGACGCCCGCGCGCGTGTCGTTCCGCGCGCGTGCCGGCGGCTGAGGGCCGCCAACCGCGCGACCAGCACGTCGATCGCGGTCCGCTCGTCGAGGCCGCTCTGCCCGCGCAGGTCGAGCTCGGCCTGGGCCAGCAGGCCGAGCGCCTCGCGCAGCCCGTCGCTCCCGAGCCGCCGTGCGGCTTCGAGCGGAAAACGGGCGCCGCCCGCGCTCTTCATCCCGAGCACCTCGGCCGCCTGTTCCTTGGTGGTGATCGACGCGTCGTCGAGGCGCAGCAGCCGCTGGTAGTGGAACACGAGCGATGCCATCACCTGCATCGGGTGCAACGGCTTGGGCTGGGCGGCGCTGGTGGCCGTGAGCAGCCGGTGCAGCACTTCGAGCGCGGTGCCG
>CAZLEC010000783.1:0-2171 GCA_964558245.1 uncultured Burkholderiales bacterium
CGCTGTGGCTGAGGGTCGGGCGATCGCGCGCCGTGCGGCGCCGCCTCGGCGGGTCGCGGTGTTCGACAGCGTCGCGGCCACGCGGGTTGCTTGAGCTGTCTGCAGCTGTAAGCCTGCGACCCGCGTGCTCATTGGCATCAACATGGGAAGGCGAGAGTCATGGCTGCGGAGTTGATTTTGGAGTTTGAGGGCGTCACGACTAAGGAGTACGAAGCAGTCAACAAGGAACTCGGCATCGACATGGAGAGCGGCAAGGGTGACTGGCCGGACGGATTGGTAGCTCACTCCGCTGGTCTCAACGATGCGGGAGACCTCGTCGTGATCGAAGTGTGGGACACCCCCGAGCACCAGGCCCGGTTCATGGAGGGCCGCCTTGGCGAAGCACTCGCCAAGGGCGGCATCACGGGACCGCCGTCAAGCGTCACTTGGATCGAGCTGGTCGCTCACCACTACCTCGGGAGCTAACGCACGCGTCAGCACACTGTCCCCGAACGCGCGCCCGGAACAACGCCCCGCAGGTATCCCGGATCGCCGGCTCGGTGGCGTTCGAGATGCTCGTTACGGACTTGGTGCCCCTGGACGGCTTCGCCGACGTTCTCTGGCAGGACAGAGAGCGCGCGGCGGCCGCTCCGGCACGTCGCCTACGAGAAACTCCATCGAGTTTGGCTGTACGGCGTGCCCTTGCCGAACCCGAACACGGTCGAGGGAGCGACGCGATAGACCAGGGCCTCAACACGTCGGATGGCGTCACCAAGCCCAAACCCGGTGCCCTCGGGTTCGGTGAAGTGTCTCCCGTATTTCGACTCGTAGGTGTCGGCGACGCTGGCGAGTTCGGCTGGTTCACTGACTTTTGCGGCGTCACCCTCGACTACGACGTCAAGACCGTCAAGTGTGTTGCAGCCGGTAGTGAGAACACAGTGAGCGTTCTGGGCAAGGTTCTTGGCCTTGCGTTCGTTGGGGCCGGTGCAGAAGTACAACGCGCTGTCTAACCAGATGCCGAGCAAGGGCGTGACGTGTGGCCGTCCCTCCGGACGGATCGTGGTGAGCCAGTACACCTGAGCGTCCTGCAGGGTCCCGCGCCCTTTCGCCCACTCTGTTGAGACCGCGGCGTCACTGCTGAACGCGCTGAGGTCCGTAACCGGATCCAGCTCAACCATCTCGTGCTCCTCTGGTTGGTGCTCGACAAATGAGACTGCGCGACTACGCAGAACTCATCGCTTCCTCAGTTCCGCCCGTCCGCTTCGAGCACCTTGTTCGCCTCGCGATTGGTGCATTCGAACTCGTCTTTGGTGAGGCGGCCGGCGTTGCGTTGTTTGCGGAGAGCCGCTTTGCGCCGAAGCGGGTACCCGTCCACGGTTCCGCGTACCTTCACCAGGCCGTGAGTAACGAAGAACTGGGCGGAGCCAGGCATGACCACATAGGTCCAGCCTCCCTTGTTCGGACTCGTCTGGAGGGTGGCCGTGAACTTCTTCAGCACAGCCATGACGGAGACCTCCATCGACTGGAGCTACGGGGTACGCCAACAACTACGACCAACGGTGAGTGCGAAAGTCATCGCGGGTCCCGGCGCGAGCCGATCGGCAGTTACGGCGCGGTACCGAGGTCGTCAGAGCATCCAGCTTCGATCCGTGACCACTGGGCGATGGGACGTGATCCGGGCGAGTAACGCGGCGCTGGGGCATGGCTCCCAACTCCGTCCGTCCGCAAGATGCCGGCGCCTTCGCCGTGCCATTGTTGTGGCCAGCGGGGAGGCCAAGCCTCCCACGGCTCCTGCCGTCCGTACACGGTCAGGTCCATGAGTGCGTAGTTGTAGTCGAGGGCCTCTACGCCTAGGATGCTGGTCCAGTAGGTTTCGAAGACGCGGTCGCCGTCCCGCACGTAGCAAACGGTGTGCATCATGCCCGCCTGTTTGGGTGGGCTCAGCAGGGTGCTCAGAGACCGCTCGGCCGAGTACCACGGAATGTCCCAGCCCATGAAGTCGCGATACCGGATGCTTTCGTCGTACGGACCCTGACAGAAGACCGCGAAGGTGATGTCGCGGGAATGCACATAGGACAGCTCCGAGACCTGAGAGGTGACCCACGTGCAGCCTTCGCACTGCTCGGCCGCGGGTCGGGCTGCGTGCCACATGAAGTAGTAGGCGATCAGCTGCCGGCGCCCTTCGAATGCGT
>CAZLEC010000784.1:0-2167 GCA_964558245.1 uncultured Burkholderiales bacterium
CCACGCTCCGCCTGCCGTCCACCGAGATGCGGCGCGTGCCGATCGACTGCCGCGCGACCGTCGGCGCCGTCGGCAACAGCGAGGCCGGCCTGATCTCGATCGGCAAGGCCGGTCGCAATCGTTGGAAGGGCAAGCGGCCGCACACGCGCGGCGTTGCCATGAACCCGGTCGACCACCCGCTCGGTGGCGGCGAGGGCAAGAGCTCCGGCGGTCGCCACCCCGTGTCGCCGTGGGGCAAGCCCGAAGGTCGCACGCGTCGGAAGGGCAAGTCCTCCGATCAGCTCATCATTCGCCGGCGTCGTACGCGCGGCGCACGGAGGTAGTCACCGATGCCCCGCAGTCTCAAGAAGGGTCCCTTCGTCGACGACCATCTCGCCGAGAAGGTCGCCGCGGTCAACGCGGCGGGCGACCGCAAGGTCATCAAGACCTGGTCGCGCCGCTCCACGGTCATCCCCGACATGGTCGGCCACACCATCGCGGTGCACGACGGGCGCAAGCACGTCCCGGTGTACATCACCGAGGCGATGGTCGGTCACAAGCTCGGCGAGTTCGCGCCGACGCGCACGTTCCGCTACCACGCCGGCCAGGAACGCTCGGTGCGACGCTGATGGCGATCGAGATGGAAACCCCGAGTGCGAGCGCGACCGTGCGGTACCTGCCGGTCTCGCCCTACAAGATCCGCCAGGTGCTCGAGTTGGTACGCGGTCTCCCCGTCGACGACGCGATCCGCGTGCTCCAGCTGTGCCAGAAGGACGCGGCCGACAGCGTCTTGAAGCTGCTCGACTCCGCGGTCGCCAACGCGGAGCACAACCGCGACCTCCCGGCCGACGAGATGTACATCGCACGGGTCTGGTGCGACGAGGGCCCGACCCGCAAGTCGGGTCAGGCGCGTGCGCGCGGGCGCTACTTCCGGGTGCGCAAGCGTTCGTCGCACATGACCATCATCCTGGCGCGCTACGAGGCCGAGGTGCTCGAGGAGCGCCGCCGGCGCGAGGAGGCGAGCGGTCGCGGTGCGGCAACTGCCCAGCGCCGCCGCTCGGAGCGCGTGCGCAGGTCGCGCCAGCGCGAGCAGGCCGCTCCGGAGCACGATCACGATCATGATCACGAAGGTCACGACCACGATCATGACCACGACGAGCCGGTTGTCGACGACGTGACCACCGACGACACCTCGGCCGTGTCCGAGGCCCTCGCGCCCTACGACACCACCACGACCGAAGCCGGCAGTACCGACGTCGCCGACGAAGCCGGCGAGGAGTAACGATGGGTCAAAAGGTCAATCCCTACGGGTTCCGGCTCGGTATCACCACCGACTGGAAATCGCGTTGGATCGCGGACAAGAAGGAATACACCGAGTTCCTCATCGAGGACTGGAAGATCCGCGACTACTTGCGCAAGCAGCTCGAGCGCGCCGCGGTGAGCCGGGTCGAGATCGAGCGCACCCGTGACCGTTTGCGCATCGACGTGCACACCGCGCGCCCGGGCATCGTGATCGGTCGCCGCGGCGCCGAGGCCGAGCGCCTGCGCGAGGGCCTGCGCAAGATCAGCGGCAACCCGAAGATCCAGTTCAACATCCAAGAGATCAAGCAACCCGAAGTCGACGCGATGCTGCTGGCTCAGGGCATCGCCGACCAGCTCAGTGGTCGCGTCTCGTTCCGCCGGGCGATGAAGCGCGCAGTGCAGACCGCGATGAAGGCGGGCGCGCTCGGCGTGCGCGTGCAGTGCAGTGGTCGGCTCGGCGGCGCCGAGATGAGCCGGAAGGAGTGGTACCGCGAAGGTCGCGTGCCGCTCCACACGCTCCGCGCCGACGTCGACTACGGCCTCGCCGAAGCGAAGACGCTGGGCCGCATCGGTGTGAAGGTCTGGATCTACAAGGGCGACATCCTTCCGTACAAGAGCGCGGTCGAGGACAAGATCGCCAAGGAAGCCGCGATGGCCGTGGGAGAGACCGCGGGCCCGGGCCGGCGTGTCGTCAGCGCGGGTGGCGGTCGCCGCCGGCCCGACGCGACCGACGAGGGCGCGGGCGGCGTGACGCCCACGACCGAAGGCGACGACGACGCCGCGACCGCCAAGCCGTTGTTGGGTGAGGCCGATCCCGAGCTCGAGCGCCTCTTGGCCGAAGAAGAAGAGATCGAGCGCCGCACGCGCGAGCACCACGAGACGCCGC
>CAZLEC010000785.1:0-2167 GCA_964558245.1 uncultured Burkholderiales bacterium
TCACCGCGGGCACGATCATCGTGCGTCAGCGCGGCACGCAGTGGCACCCGGGATTCAACGTCGGCATCGGCGGCGACGACACGTTGTTCGCGAAGTCGCACGGGGTCGTGAAGTTCGGATCGCGTCGCGGCCGCAAGCTCGTCGACATCGTGCCCGAGGGCTAGCGGTTCGCGCTAGGGCGTCAGCCCTTCGGGCAGCGGCTGCGCGTGCACGACGGTGAGCGTCTTGGTCGTGCGCGTGATCGTGACGTAGAGCAGGCGCAGGCCGGCCCGGTCGGGAGTCACCAGTTGCGCAGGCTCGACGACCACGACGTGGTCGAACTCGAGGCCCTTGGCTTCGGCCGGTTCGAGCACCGCGACCGCGGCGTCGAGCGCTTCGCTCGCGTCGGTCGAAGCGCCGACGTCGGCGAGGCGGGCGATGATGTCGGCGTGCAGTGCAGCCGGCGCGATCACGGCGAGCGTGCCCGTCCGGTCGAGCGCGGCGCGTGCATGCGCGGCGGTCTCTTCGACCAGGCGGTCGGGCGAGGTGGTGACGAACTGCGGCTGTTCGCCGGTGCTGCGAACGGAACGTGACGGTTCCACCGTCGGTGCGGCGACTGCGAGCAGCCGGGCCGCGACGTCCATCACCTCGGACGGCGTCCGGTAGTTGATGGTCAGCGTGACGAAACGGGCCGCGGTGTGTTGCGGCAGGTGCGACAGCGCATCCGACCACGAGACGAGCGCCCCGGGCCGGCTGGCCTGACCCGGATCGCCGACGAGCGTCATCGAGCCCGACGGGCAGCGGCGCGCGAGCATCCGCCACTGCATCGCGGTGAGGTCCTGGGCCTCGTCGACGAGCACGTGGCCGAAGGTGCGCGGCTCGATCGCACCTTCCCCGTTCGGCGACGGTCCGCCCGCGTTGCGGCGCGCGAGCGTGGCGGCGTCGGTGTAGCCGTGCAGTCCCAGCTCGTCGATCACACGTGACGCGTTGGCGAGGTCTTCGTCGCCGCCGCGGGATGGGCGCGCACGCGGGCGAGCGGCGTCGACGGGGCCGAGTCGGGTATCCGCTTCGTCGATGAGGGCGACGTCGTCTTCGGTCCAGGCGATCGTCGAGACATCGCGCACGCGCGCCCGGTGCAGAAGCGCCTGCTCCGACTCGGTGAGCAGGCCTTGCGCGGCCGATCGCACCAGCGCGGCGAAGCCGAGCAGGTCGTTGACCAACTCCGCGCCCGACAGTCCGGGCCACATGCGATCGAGCGACTCCTTCACCTCGGGCCGCGAGCGCAGCCGCGCTCGCAACTCCTGCTCCCAGCCCTCGGGAAGCGCCTCGCCGCGCACGAGCGCACCGGCGACGCTGGAGTCGAGCATGTTGTCGCGGTCGAAGATGCTCGTGACGTTGGTGGGCGTGTCGCCGGCGCGGCGCTGGTACGAGCGGATCGCGGCGGTCTTGTAACGCGACACCAACAGGTCGAGGAATCGCTGCGCGAGGTGCGGCCGCTGCTCGTTGTGCAGGCCGCGCCGGCGTTGGACGTTCTCGACCAGGCGGGCGGTCTCGCGGCGGCGGACGCGCAGCTGCAAGCCGTCGAGGAGCATCGCGAAGTCGTGGGGCAGCGGCCGCTCGCGATCGCCGACCGCTCGCTCGATCACGCGCGCCATGCGCGCGTCGCCCTTCAGCGCGGCGACCGCGTCGGGCTCGGTGCCGCGCACCCGCACGCTCGGCCGGAGCCCGGCGATCGTCGACAGCCGCACGTCCTGCTCGCCGAGGGAGGGGAGCACGTGCTCGATGTAGCGGAGGAACACGGGGCTCGGACCGACGAGCAGCACGCCCTGGGCGCCCAACCGGCGCCGGAAGGTGTAGAGCAGGTACGCGGCGCGGTGCAGCGCGACCGCGGTCTTGCCCGTGCCTGGCCCGCCCGCGACCACCAGCGGTCCCGACACCTCGGCCCGGATCGCCTCGTCCTGTTCGGCCTGGATCGTCGCGACGATGTCTCCCATCCGGCCGGTGCGATTGCGCTCGAGCGCGGCGAGCAGCGCGCCTTCGCCCGCGATCGGCAGCCCGGCCTCGTCGATGGCCTCCTGGTCGAACACTTCGTCGTCGAGGCCCACGAGCTCGCGGCCCTTGCGCGAGATGAGATGCCGCCGCCGCACCACGGCCATCGGCTCGACCGCGGTCGCCCGGTAGAACGGCT
>CAZLEC010000786.1:0-2166 GCA_964558245.1 uncultured Burkholderiales bacterium
GTTGACGAACTTGAAGTGATCGAGGTCGAAGTACAAGACGCCGATGAGCGTCTGGTCGCGACGAGCTGCTGCGATCGCACGCTCGAGTTGCTCCACGAACGCGCCGCGGTTCGCAAGACCAGTCAGGTCGTCCCGCATCGCCTGCTCGCGTAGACGTGCGTTCGTCTCTTCGTTACGCTCGCGTAACTGCAGCTCGCTCATAACGAGTGTGTGGACCTCGTTGTGCATCGTGGTCATCAAGACGAAATAGATGGGGATCGCGAGGCCGAAGAGCCGACTTGCCCGATCGCTGGAGGCCGCAAAGGCGATTGTGGTCGCACCGAGGAGCGGCACCTGGCAGGCGTAGAAGTAGAGGCGACGCGCTGCGGTGCCCACGGTATAGCTGGCCGAAGTAGCACACGCGAACAGAAGGCACACCGACCGCAAGTCGGCATGACGCGCGTTCGGTAGAGCGATCACTGCGAGGGAACCCCACGCCAGCCCGAGGAGGCACGCGCTGCACGGTCCCTGCCAGTAGCGGTCGATCAGCTCGCCCCGCCGACGCCGTTGGAGATACCACCCGCTCGTCGAAAACATCACGACGTCGGCAACCCACACGAACGCCATGAAGGCCAAGCGATGCGAGAGGGGTACCGAAGTGCCGAGGATCAACGCGAGCAGCGACGACGCCGGAAGCCCCACGAGCGCACTACGCCGGAGCGCGCGGTTCACCTGGTCGGCGCTGGCCTGCCGCACCTCGATGCTAAGCGAATTTCGATCCACCTCTCCATGTCGACCAGTCGGACGAACGCCTGTAGGCGGCGCGACCCAACTCGAGCAAAGTCCCCGAGTTCACGATCGGCCCGGCGCGGGCCGATCCCGAACGCCGCGCTGCGGCATTCGCGATCGGCGACATCGATCACTGGGGGCTAGCAGCCGCGAGCGTGGCAGTACGGCACATAGGTGACGCGCTTTCGGGACTTGCTGGCGGTTTATTGGGAGCGCCAGTGTGCCGGTGCGGTTGCGCCGTGTTTCCTCGGGGATCTCAACCGTTCAAGGGGTGACCGAACACGCGACCAGCCTCGGGTGCCTTGAGAGTTCTTCGGAAACAGCGACAACGCGTACCTCGAGAGTCGAGGGAGCGTTCTTGGGTGGTCTTAGTCTTGTGTCCAAGAATGCTCGCCTCGACGGTGCGGCGGGCGGACGTCACCGAATACGTTGGCTCCTAGCCTTCCGTTCAGCGCGTCTCGAGCGACGTCAGAGAGGCGACGATTGTTGTTGCGGGCATAGTTTCGGAGTCGCGTGAAGGCTTCGTCCACGTCGACGGCGGCGCGTCCGACGATCATGCCTTTGGCTTGTTCGATCACAACGCGACTCGTGAGCGCCTTGTTGAGTTGCTCGGCCACGATCTTGGCTTCGAGGTTGGCCTGGTGTTGCAGGATCGCGATCGTTGCGATGTCAGCCAGCGCCTGAGCGGCGATGATGTCTGGGTCGGTGAGATCACCGGGATTGGCTCCGAACAGGTTCAATGCGCCGATGACCGAGTCCCGCAAACGCAACGGGAGCGCAGTCGCAGATCGAAAGCCCGTCTCGAGCGCCTTGGGTGCGAAGCGAGGCCAGCGACCGCGCGCCGCGGAGAGGTCCTGGTTCGCGATGGGGGTGCCAGAGCGAATGCAGTCGAGACACGGTCCTTCCTCGGTCTGTAGCTCGAACAACTCGATGATTCGCATCGTTTCGCTCGATGCCGCGACAACCCGCAAGTCATTTTGGGCTCCGCGCACCACGACTCCTGCCGCGAACACGTCGAGCATTTCCACACATCGGTCAGACAACAAGGTCAACAAATCGATGACGTCGAAGTCGTCGACGAGTGAATCGGCGAGCTCAACCAGCGTGCGCATGAACAGCGTGTCGTTCCGCATTGCAGACCTCCGTCTCGAACCTTTACGAGCGCGCCCGTCCAGGGTTGACGAGTGGTGCGGGCCTGCCGAGGAGGTGTCCCTGGCCGTAATCGACGCCGTACTTTCGAAGGAGCGCGAGTGTGTCCTCGTCTTCGATGCCCTCAGCGATGGTGTCGTAACCGAAACCCCGCGCAAGGTGGACGATCGACTTCACGATGTGTTGGTTCGCGGGGTTCGTTGTCAGGGACCGCACGAACTCGATGTCGATCTTGAGTGATCGCAGGGG
>CAZLEC010000787.1:0-2165 GCA_964558245.1 uncultured Burkholderiales bacterium
AGCGCGCGCCGGCCGAAGCCGCGTACCTCCTCGGCGACTGCATCGAGCTGTTCTTTCGTGCGCGCCGCGAGCACCAGGTCGGCGCCGGCCTCGGCGTACGTCTTGGCGGTCTGCGCGCCGATGCCGCGCCCGGCGCCGGTAACGATCGCGACCTTCCCGGTGAGTGAGAACGCCTCCTGAAGGGACGTCATACGAGGTACCGGCTGATCGCCTCGACGATCGCGGCCGGCTTGTCGCCGCCCTCGCGCTCGATCGTGATGCGCACCGTGGTCTGCACGCCGCCCGGCACTTCCTTGGCGTCGATCAATTCGCCGCGGCCGCGCAACTTCGAGCCGACCGGCACCGGCGACGGGAAGCGCACCTTGTCGGCGCCGTAGTTGATGCCCATCGAGATGCCCCCGACGCGGATCAGCTGCCCGCCGAAGTACGCGGCGAGCGACATCGTGAGGTAGCCGTGCGCGATCGGCGTGCCGAACGGACCGGCCTTGGCCCGCTCGGTGTCGACGTGGATCCACTGGTTGTCGAGCGTCGCCTCGGCGAACCGGTTGATCTGGTCCTGGGTGATCGTGACCCAGTCGGTGGCGCCGAGATCGGTGCCGACAGCATCGAGCAGGGCCTGCGGGTTCGCGAATTCGGTCGTCATGGGCGCTAGGTGTATCAAACGGATCCGTCCCGAAGCACGTTTTCGTCGCAGGCGTCACCTACGGTGGATCCATGGCCACCGGCGACCGCAAACCCCCGAGGAAGGCGAGATCCACCGGCTCCGAGGGGTACTCGGCCGAGCACATCCAGGTGCTCGAGGGGCTCGACCCGGTGCGCAAGCGGCCCGGCATGTACATCGGGTCGACCGGCCCCACGGGACTGCACCACCTGGTGTGGGAGGTCGTCGACAACGCGATCGACGAGGCCATGGCCGGCCACTGCACGCGGGTCGACGTGACCCTGCTCGCCGACGGCGGGGTGCGCGTCGCCGACGACGGCCGCGGCATCCCGGTGGATGATCACCCGCAGTACAAGGGCCGGTCGGCGGCCGAGGTCGTGATGACCACGCTGCACGCGGGTGGGAAGTTCGGCGGCGGCGGCTACAAGGTGTCGGGCGGCCTCCACGGCGTGGGCGTGTCGGTCGTGAACGCGTTGTCGTCACGGCTGGTGCTCGAGGTCGACCGCGACGGCCGCACCTACCGCCAGGAGTACGCCGCCGAGAAGGGCGCCCGCGGCGGCGCGGTGAAGCCCGGTGTGCCGCAGGGCAAGCTCCGCGCGGTCGCCGCGTCGAAACGCGGCCACACCGGCACGACGATCACCTTCTGGCCGGATCCCGAGGTGTTCGAGGAGATCGAGTTCAAGGCCTCCACCGTCACCGAGCGCCTCCAGGTGATGGCGTTCCTCAACCGCGGCCTCACGATCTCGTTCACCGACGAACGGCCGGGCCACAAGGACCATGTCACGTTCCGCAACGACGCCGGCATCGTCGACTTCGTGCGCCACCTCAACCACGCCAAGGAGCCGCTCTTCGCCGACGTCGGGTCGTTCACCGATTCCGGGCCCGAGGGCGAGGTGGAGGTCGCGTGGCAGTGGAACACCGGTTACAACGAAGGACTCCACAGCTACGCCAACGGCATCTCCACCACTGAAGGCGGGATGCACACGGAGGGCTTCAAGCGCGCGCTCACCCAGGCGATCAACCGTTACGCGAAGGCGCGCAACCTCCTCAAGATCAAGGACGCCACGTTCCAGGGCGACGACGTGCGCGAGGGTCTCACCGCGATCGTGTCGGTGCGGCTCGCCGACCCGCAGTTCGAGGGCCAGACCAAGGCCAAGCTCGGCAACACCGAGATCCGCTCGCTCGTGGAGCGGGCCACCAACGAGCATTTCGGCCGCTGGCTCGAGGAGCACCCCAATCCGGCGAAGGCGATCGTCGGCAAGGCGTCGAACGCGGCGCGCTCGCGTCACGCAGCGAAGCAGGCGCGTGAGCTGACCCGCCGCAAGACCGCGCTCGACGGGGTGGGCATGCCCGACAAGCTCGCCGACTGCGCGACCCGCGACCGCGACAACACCGAGCTGTTCATCGTGGAGGGCGACTCCGCCGGCGGATCTGCTCGTGACGCCCGCGATCCGCGCACCCAGGCGATCCTCCCGCTGCGCGGCAAGATCCTCAACGTCGAGCG
>CAZLEC010000788.1:0-2163 GCA_964558245.1 uncultured Burkholderiales bacterium
AGCTCGGATCGCAGCTGGTCGGGGGTACGGATGTGGTCGCCGGCCGGGCGGATCGCCTCGTGGGCCTCCTGGGCGTTCTTCACCTTGCTGCGGTACACACGCGCTTCGGCGGGGAGGTACTCCTCGCCGTACTGCTGGCGGATCGCGCTCCGGGCCGCGGTGATCGCCTGCTCCGACAGATTGGTGCTGTCGGTTCGCATATAGGTGATGTACCCACGCTCGTAGAGACGCTGCGCGATCGACATCGTGCGGGCGGCGCCGTAACGCAGCTTGCGGCTCGACTCCTGTTGCAGCGTCGACGTGGTGAACGGAGCGCGCGGCCGCTCGGTGAACGGTTCGGCCTCCACCGAAGTGACGGCGAACGCGCGGTCGCGCAGACGATCGGCGAGCGCGGCGGCTGCGGCCTCGTCGAGGAGCATCACGTCGCGATCGGCGGCGATCTGCCCGGTCGCGGCGTCGAAGTCGCGCCCCTCGGCAACCCGTTTTCCGTCGACGTCGACGAGCGACGCACGAAACGCCTGATCGTGCGCGAGCAACTCGGCCTCGAGGTCGCTCCACCGCCCGGCGTTGAAGGCCATGCGTGCGCGCTCGCGCTGCACGACGAGCCGCACCGCGACGCTCTGCACGCGTCCGGCCGACGCCGCCTGGCCGCGCCCGAAGACACGCCACAACACCGGCGAGGTTTCCCAGCCGACGAGCCGGTCGAGGATCCGACGACCCTCTTGCGCCTCGACGAGCTTCATGTCGAGCTCGCGCGGGTGCTCGAGCGCTTCGCGAATTGCGTTGGGCGTGATCTCGTGGAAGACCATCCGCCGCACCGGCACCTTCGGCTGGAGCACCTCGAGCACGTGCCAGCCGATCGCTTCGCCTTCGCGATCCTCGTCGGTTGCGAGAATGAGCTCGTCGGCGGTCTTGAGCGCCCGCTTCAGGTCGGCAACGACCTTCCTTTTCGAGGCGTGCACCACGTAGACCGCGTCGAAGTGGTCGTCGGCGTCGATACCGGCGAGGCGTCCGTGCGTCTCCTTCTTGTCGTCGGGAACCTCGTCCTTGGTTCCCGGCAGGTCACGGATGTGGCCGATGCTGGCCATGACCGTGTAGTCGCTGCCCAGGTAGCCACCGATGGTCTTGCCTTTCGCCGGTGACTCCACGACGACGAGTGATTTGGGCACGTGTGCTCCGAGGCTTCAAGGACGACTTGCGGGCGGGTAGGCGACCTGTGGGAATCGCCACATTGTCGGCAGTCGGGCATCGGACCGTAGCCCGCTCCCTTTTTCCGTAGTGCCATCCCCGAGGCCCCGGTGTCAAACTGTGGTCATTCCACCACGGACCGCGACCGTCTATCGTCCCCGGAATGCTCGCCGTCAACTGGCTCAGCCCGAAGGACCTGATCGAGACCTTCGGGACGGTCGGACTGCTCCTCGTGGTCTTCGTCGAGTCCGGGATCATCCCGTTCCCGCTCCCCGGAGATTCGATCCTGTTCCTGGCCGGCGCCTTCTGCGCCACGGGCGCCCACTCGAGCGACCCGCACCTCAACCTCGCGGTCGTGGTGCTCGGCTCGTTCGCCGCCGCGATCGCGGGCGCCCAGATCGGCTACGCAATCGGCCACCGCTTCGGCACCCGCCTGTTCAAGCCCGAAGCCCGCTTCTTCAAGACCGAGTATCTCGAGCAGGGTCAGGACTTCTTCGACAAGCGCGGACCGCGATCGGTGGTGCTGGCGCGCTTCATCCCGTTCGTTCGCACGATCATCCCGATCCTCGCCGGCACCGGACGTATGCCGGCGAGGAAGTTCGCGATTGCCAATCTCATCGGCGCAGCCACCTGGGCTGTCGGCGTGAGCATGCTCGGCTTCTGGCTCGGGAAGTCGATCGACATCGACAAGTACATCTATCCGATCGTCGCGGTGATCATCGTCCTCTCACTGATCCCGCCGTTCCTCGAATACCGCAAGCACAAGGCCGCATCAAACCCCGGCTGACACCTTCTCCGGCTCGCCCGAGCTGAGCGTCGCGCCCGAGCGCTTCGAGAAGAGGATCGCGCCCAGCAGCACGATCAGCGCCGCACCCGCGATGCCGAAGCGCGCACCGGAGTTGTGCCGCAGCGAGATGACGGCGGGCAGGATCAACAACGAGATCAGGTTCATCACCTTGATCAACGGGTTGAGCG
>CAZLEC010000789.1:0-2152 GCA_964558245.1 uncultured Burkholderiales bacterium
GCGATGCTCGACCAGCTCGTGCAGAGCGGCGTGATGAACAACGGTCAGGTGTGCGGCGCGCAGAGCCGCGTCCTGGTGTCGCGCAAGCGATACGCAGAAGTGGTCGACGCGCTCGGCAGCGCGCTGGGCGCGTTGAAGGTCGGCGATCCGCTCGACGACTCGACCCAGATCGGTCCGCTCGTCGCCGAACGCCAGCGCACGCGGGTGGAGGGGTACATCGACGCCGGCAAGGCCGCGGGCGCACGGGTCGTCGTCGGCGGTGGCCGGCCGGCCGACCTGCCGCGCGGCTGGTACGTCGAGCCCACGGTGTTCGCCGATGTCGACAACTCGATGAAGATTGCTCAGGAGGAGATCTTCGGCCCGGTGTTGTCGGTGATCCCCTACGACAACGAGGAGAACGCGGTCGCGATCGCCAACGACTCCGACTACGGGTTGTGCGGCTCCGTGTGGACCTCCGACCCGGCACACGCCGAGCAGATCGCGGCTCGCATCCGCACGGGTGTGGTCGCGATCAACTCGTCGATGATCCTCGATTTCAACAGCCCGTTCGGTGGGTTCAAGAAGTCGGGGATCGGGCGGGAGCTCGGACCCGAAGGGATCGGCCCCTACACGGAGCTCCAGACGATCGTGCTCCCCGCCGGATAGCCGGGGTTCTCCCGTGTCGGTGCAGATGCGCATCGTGCTCGGGACGTTGTGCATGTTCAATGCGATGATCCTCGTGGTGCTCGGGTTCGGCGCGCTCTTCGTCGTGAACGGACGCGCCGGGCCCTTGCTCGGCAGCGCGTTCTGGATCGCGGCCGGATTGCTCCTCGGGCTGGCGCGCCATCTGCGCAAAGGGACCGAGTGGGGTTGAAGGTCGGGTCGCACGCCCAAACGTGATCGACGCCGGCGGACCGGCGGGAGCAACGGAATTGCAACGGGCGTAGGGTGAGCACAATTCCGTATCGCGCGGGTCGGATTACGCATATTCCCGCCAAACCGGGCAGCTCCGGCCGGCCGCTACGTGTTGGACCGCAAAGAGCCGGTGCGTTCGCACCGGGTCGAGGAGGCGGGGAATGAGCTTCGGACTCGTGGTTGGTGCGGCGGTCGTCGTCGCGCTCGTTGTCATCGTCGCACTGCTGTCGATCAAGTCGATCGGGCCGACCGAGGTCGGCCTGGTGACGAAACGATTCGGCCTCGGAAAGCTGTCGAACGACAACCCGATCGGCTTTCGAGGGGAGGCCGGCTATCAGGCCAGACTGCTGATGCCGGGCCTGCGGTTCAAGCTGTGGCCGATCTTCGGCGTCAAGAAGTTCCCGTGGGTGCAGGTTCCGGCGGGTGAGATCGGCGTGGTGATCGCGCAGGTCGGTGCGCAGCTGCCGATCGGCGCGAAGAGCGGCGTGTACAAGCCGGAGTTCGGCAATTTTTCCGACCTGAGTGGGTTCATCAACGGCGGCGGGCAAAAGGGAGTGCAGCGCCTCGTGTTGCCTCCGGGAACGCTGCTCCCGATGCATCCGGTCGCGTTCATGGTGATCACGTCGCGCAAGGTGTACGGCCTCTCGGTGTCCCCCGACCTCGTGCAGCGCGTACGCGGCGCGGGCGGGGTCATGCGCCCCGAGACGTTCGGGCTCACACCGGAGCAGTTGCAAGTCGTGGTGATCGCGCCCGTCGGCCCGCAAGACGTCGTGGGGATCGTCACCGCACTCGAAGGTGAGCCGCTTCCGCTGGGCGACATCGCGAGCCGCCTCGGCGGTTACGACGACATCGCGGCGATGGAGCTCGACGAGAACACGGTGGACTCGCAGATCATCGAGGTGTTGCTCGGCAGCAAGAACACGCTGCACAACAACTACCAGAACTTCCAGGCCTTCCTCGACGCCGGCGGCAAGATCGGCTTGCAACACGACCCGTTGCTCTACGGCGCGTACCTGCTGAATCCGTTCCTCGTGCGCGTCGACATGGTGCCGATGCTCGTCGTGAATCAGGGTGAGGTCGCGGTCATGAAGGCCTACGTCGGGCTGCCGACGCTCGACACCTCGGGCGCGGAGTTCAAGTTCGGATCGATCGTGCGCCCCGGGCACCGCGGGATCTGGCAGGAGCCGCTGCGCACCGGGAAGTACCCGATCAACCCACGCGTGTACGCGGCCGAGATCGTGCCGACCTCGATCTTGAC
>CAZLEC010000790.1:0-2128 GCA_964558245.1 uncultured Burkholderiales bacterium
TCCGCACGACCATGTTCTTGGGCATCGCGTTCACCGAGGCGCTCGCGCTCTTCGGCTTCGTGCTCGCCTTCATCATCTCCGGCTGATCGGGAGGACCGGTGCGCATTCGTCTGCGTCATGTGTTCGCGGCGGCGGTCATCGCCGGCGCCGTGTTCACGCTTGCCGGACCCGCGTTCGCGGCCGGCATCGAGCCTGCGAAGCCGCTCTCGACCGAGTCGGCCAAGCAGTGCTTCGACAAGTTGGCCAAGGGCGGCGACGTCACCGTCGACGACTGCCAGAAGGCGCCGTCGCCGTTGCTCCCGGCCAAGAACGAGATCATCTGGGGTTCGGCTGCGTTCCTCGTGTTGCTGATCGCCATGTGGAAGTTCGGCGTGCCCGCCGTGCGCAACATGGAGCAGGCGCGCGAAGACCGCATCCGCAACGACCTCGAGGGCGCCGAGAAGGCGCGTTCGGATGCCGAGGCGGAGAAGGCGCAGTACACCGCGCAGATCGCCGACGCCCGCAACGAGGCCGGCCGGATCATCGAAGAGGCGCGGCAGTCGGCCGAGCAGGTGCGGCGTGACCTCATCGCCCGGGCCGAGACCGAGGCCAACGACGTGCGGGCGCGGGCCCAGGCCGACATCGCGGCGCAGCAGCAGCGGGCGATGGCCGAGCTCCGTACCGACGTGGCGCAGCTCTCGATCGACCTGGCCGAGCGCATCGTCGAGCGCAACCTCGACCGCGCGACGCAACAGCAGTTGGTCGACAGCTTCATCAACCAGGTCGGGAGCAACTGACCGATGGCTGACCGCGTCGACGTCTACGCGCAGGCGCTGCTCGACATCGTCACGTCGGAGGGCCACCTCGACGACGTCGAGGACGAGCTGTTCCGCTTCGCGCGCATCATCGAGGGCAACGACGACCTGCGCATGGCCCTGGCGAATCCGGGCATGCCGCTCGACCGCCGCGCGGCCATCGTCGACGAGCTCCTCGAGAACCGGGCGCTGCCGATCACGCGGGCGATCGCGACCTTCGTGGTGGGTGCCGGCCGCGGTCACGACCTGCCCGCGATCGTCAACCAGTTCGTCGAGCTGGCCGCCCAGACCCGCGAGCACGCGGTGGCCGAGGTGCGCTCGGCGGTCCCGCTCGACGAGAGCCAACGGCAACGCATCGAGGCGGCGCTGAGCCGCGCCACCGGCAAGCAGGTCGAGGTGAAGGTGATCGTCGACGAGTCCGTGCTCGGCGGCATCGTGGCGACGGTCGGCGACACCGTCATCGACGGCACGGTGCGCCACCGCCTCGACCAGTTGAAGGAGCAGATATGAGGCTCGCCCGGTCCCGACGAGAGTCGCACTGCGCAGCGAGCCGTGGCCCGAGCGGCCCTTCAGAGCGGGAGAACTAGCCATGGCCGAACTCACGATCGACGCGAAGGACATCGCGGCGGTTCTGCGCAAGAGTGTCGAGGGCTTCCAGCCGTCGATCCAGAGCGAGCAGGTCGGGCGCGTGCTCGAAGTCGGCGACGGCATCGCACGCGTCGCCGGACTGCCCAATGCCGCGGTCAACGAGCTGCTCGAGTTCGAAGGCGGCGCGCTCGGTCTCGCGTTGAACCTCGAGGAAGACAACATCGGCGCGGTGGTGCTCGGCAAGGCCGACGAGGTGGAGGAGGGCCAGCTCGTCACTGCGACCGGCCGCATCCTCTCGATCCCCGTGGGCAACGCGCTGCTCGGCCGGGTCGTGAACGCGCTCGGCGTCGCGATCGACGGTCACGGCCCGATCCCCCAGGACGAGCTCCGCCGCCTCGAGATCCAGGCGCCCGGCATCACCGGCCGCAAGCCGGTGCACGAGCCGCTCCAGACCGGCATCAAGGCCATCGACGCGATGACGCCGATCGGCCGCGGTCAACGCGAGCTGATCATCGGCGACCGCAAGACGGGCAAGACCACCGTCGCCATCGACACGATCCTGAACCAGAAGGGTCAGGGCGTGAAGTGCATCTACGTGGCGATCGGGCAGAAGGGCTCCACCGTCGCGCAGACGGTCGAGACGCTGCGCGAGCACGGTGCGCTCGAGTACACGGTGGTCGTGAGCGCACCGGCCTCCGACGAAGCGGTGTTCAAGTACCTCGCGCCCTACTCCGGCTGCGCGATCG
>CAZLEC010000791.1:0-2127 GCA_964558245.1 uncultured Burkholderiales bacterium
CCCGGAACCCATCGACACCACAACTTCAATGCCTGATCAATGCACGAACTAGGGTAGACACACTTGCAGGTTCCGCAAAGCGGAACCCGACGGGAGTGATTCCGGGAGTCATCGCGACGCCATGGGCAGGCTGCATCTTGATGCAGATAGACTTGGTGCATGGAGCGACGTGCGTACACGGTGCGAATTCCTGCCGACGAGGCAGCTGATCTCGAAGCCGTCGCGGCCGCGGAAGGTCTCTCGGTGTCCGAGGAGATCCGTCAAGCCATCGCCGATCACGTCGCCGCCAAGCGCAAGGACAAGGCGTTCCGAGCGCGAGTGCGCGCGGTAATCGAGCAGAACCAGCGAGTTCTCGAACGACTCGCCGAGTGACGATCGAGTACCTCGACCTCGGCGACTTCCTCGTCATCGCCGAAGAGGTGCTGGGCGTTCCGGCCGAAGCCATCGCGAGTTCGTCGCGGCTGGATCTCGCGGAGTCGGCGTTGCACGCGCCAGCGGCCGCGTTCGGCGACGTCGAGTTCTATCCCGATCTCGCGACGAAGGCCGCCGTGCTCTGCACGCGCATCGTGAAGAACCACCCGCTCCTCGACGGCAACAAGCGCGTCGGCTTCGTATGCATGATCGAGTTCCTGCTCCGCAACGGCCACACATGGACTCCGCCTCCGGGCGACGAAGACGGTGAAGCATCCGCCTCGGCCATCTGGGCGCTGGCCGAGCACTCAGGCGACGACGAAGCGATCGCGCGACTCGCGCAATGGATCAGCGAACGGATCGACTGATCGCGTGCCACTTCCGTGCCACGAGCGCGCGCGAATGCTGCGCAACGCTGAAAACCAGTGCGCACTCGACGCGACAAGTGACCAGCACTAACGTCAATTCCTCGTGAGCCGCGCAATTCCTTCGGGCCGTTCCCAAGCTGAGAACGCGGGTTCGATTCCCGTCGCCCGCTCTGTATGAATGCGCAGGTCAGAGCGAATCCGCGAGGGTCGCGTGCGACCGCGAGCGACGTTCGGATCGGCTCCATCGCGCGGACGGCGCAGCGCAACGGGCGACGTTTGGCCCATCCGATGCATGAGCGAGCCGTGGGCAGCTGGACGCTCGCCGTCGCGCGCGAGCTCGTTGACGAGCACCGGCTCGGCGAACACAACCTTCCTCGAACGCCGCAATCGCGAGAACAACGGATCGCGATCGTCGACCGACGCGGAAATCAGCACGAGCAACAGACGCCGCGAGCCCGATCCGCGGAGCGCGCTCGAACGACCTCCCCGAAGCTCGGCAAAACGCGTAGTCACTACGCGAGACCCTCTCCCGAGCCGTCGGTACGATCGCGACAACAAGGAGTCGCCGACGGACGCTCCATCGGGATCGTCATCTGACGCGTCACAAAAGCGCGGAATGTACGAGCATCCCGAGTACCGGAGGCCGCTGTGATTTCCTACATCCGACAGCACATGATCGCGTTCGTCGCGCTCTTCATCGCGATCATCTCGTTCGGCGGCACCGCCGCCTACGCCGCGAACACGATTCGTTCGTCCGACATCGTCGACGGCCAGGTCAAGAACCAGGATCTCGCCGACAACGCGGTCGGGACCAAGAAGATCCAAGACGGATCGGTACTCGGCCGCGACATCAAGGACGATTCGCTCTCCGGTGCCAACATCAAGGAATCGACCCTCGGCCAAGTCCCCGACGCCAAAACGATCGACGGCGTACCACTGGACACGCTCAAGCACACGACCCTCGCTCTCCACACCGAGACGGATACGTGCGCCCAACCCGGCATCTGGTCGCAATGTGACACCTTTTCGCTCACGGTCCCGGCCGGCCACCAATACGTCGTCGACGTCACATCCAGTATCACCGCGAACCCCGGCGCCACCGGCGAGCTCATCGCGTACTGTCCAGCAGTTACGGGACCGACGTGCATGAGCGGCGACCCCGAGTACCTCACGCTTCCCGCCAACCAGTACACGAACGGAACGATCGCCGACGGGAACTTCTTCCAACCGGGGACCTACACGATCTCGACCGCCGTAAAGGTCCCCGCCGCGCTCCTGGCCACTGTCAACGCGAGCACCTCGACGACCATCGAGTACTACGACGTCGCACTCTTCAACGCGCACTAGT
>CAZLEC010000792.1:0-2125 GCA_964558245.1 uncultured Burkholderiales bacterium
TGGCATTGCGCGACACATGTTTGTATGCGCGTGCGTCACTCGTCTTCACACGCGCGCGTGTCGGGGAATCCGTAGAGGATTCCCCGACACGGTTCGGGCGATCAGACCAGGGCCGGCTCCAGGTGCTCCGTCTGCGACAGATCCACTGCCGGAGCGGCCGTTCCCCGGCGGGCCGCCCGCTCGGTCCAGATGTCGAGCACGAGCAGGCTGAGGTTCGACACGAGCGCCGCGCCGATGATCGCCGTGATCAACGCCATGAGCCCACTCACCGCGTGGAAACCGAGCGCGGCTCCGACCACCGCACCGACAGCCGCGGCACCGATGCCC
Source organism: uncultured Burkholderiales bacterium (assembly GCA_964558245.1). Classification (GTDB taxonomy): domain Bacteria; phylum Actinomycetota; class Acidimicrobiia; order IMCC26256; family PALSA-610; genus JBBQER01. Next base: position 328 of record CAZLEC010000792.1, read on the forward strand.
TTGGCCCGCATCGCCTTCGGTGTGTCGGTGCGGACCCAGCCGGCGTAGACCCCGAGCCAGATCGGCACCGCGATCGAGACCACTGCCAGCAGCTGGTCGTCGAGCGGCCGGCTCGGCCAGAACCGCAGTACCAACAGTGCGCCGAGGAACCATCCGCCGAGTCCGAACACGATCGGACCGGCCGAACGGATCCATGCGCCCGTCTTGCGGCCGGTACCGCCGCGGCGGCGGATCCGGAACGCCAACACCAAGAGCCAGATCACTGCCAACAAGGCGAAGCCGACCATTGCCGCAAGGAGGTCCTTGGCAATCGTCGCCTGCGAACTCGGTGTGGCGAAGCTGACCTTGTGCTGGGTGTAGCGGGACGTGTCGACCTGGCCGGTGGCGTAGAACGTGGTCAGCAGCTGCGTGCTGGCGCTCGGCTCGTAGGAAAAGAAGTCGTCCACGTGCCCGAGCCCGGACAGGATGACCTGATGCCCGTTGGAAAGGTGCGGCAACAGTTCCTTCGTGGCGTTCTGGGCCGGTGTCTCGAAGTCGAGCGTCCCGCCGATGAGCAGCGTCGGGACGCTCGAGTTCTGCACGCTGGTGTACTGGTTCTCGCCCGGGTTGGCCGGCCAGGCGTGCGCAAGGCCTCCTGCCCCCCACAAGAACTCCCCGAGGGGATTGCCGATGATCGAGCCCCGGTCCGCGCCGGAGCTGAAGTAGCGCTCGACGGGCTGCGTGTCGGCCATCCCGATGCTTGCAAACTCGCCCCAGGTGAACGACTGGGGAAGGGTGAGATTGGCCATCGTCGAGAGCAGCCACAGGCCGCTCGGGTCGCCGTGCGCGGCGGAGATCCACGAGTCGAGGGTCATCGGCCCGGACAGTGGCGCACCGGTCGCCTCGGTGAGCCCGAGGAAGGTCCCGACCAGGGCGTTGCCCGGCTTGATCGGCAGGCCGTACCACGAGCTCGGCATGTGTGCCGCCGTGTGCTGCATGCTCGCGGCGAGGTTGGCGGTGCGGGCGCGGCAGGCAGGCTCCTGCGCGCACAGCGCCGAGTAACGCTCGATCCCCTGATCGATCTCGGCTCCGCTGTAAATGAAGTTCCCCGGCGGGTTGACCCCGACCATCACCGAGCGGTCGACACTGTTCGGGTACCGCCACTGATAGATCATCCCCAGACGGGTCCCGGCGCTCTCGCTGAGCAGGTCGATGCGCGTGTAGCCGAGCGCGACGCGAGCGGCTTCGATGTCGTCGGCCTGCTCCGGAAGCGTGTAGCCGGCGAGGTCAACGCCGCTTCGCTCAAGCCGCTGCGCGCACGAGGCGAAGGCCTTGGAGTACGCGCTCAACGACGCTTTGGCGAGGTAATCCGACTTCTCCAACGCCGCCGTCACCTCGGGACAGTTCAGCACCGAAGAGCCGTCGACGCCGCGGTAGCCGACCATGACGACATCGTGCTGGGCGGCCAGGCGGCTCGCTTGGGGAAACGTCATGTTGGTTACGCCCGGGCCGCCGTTGAGGTAGAAGATTGGCGCCAGCGGGTGCGACGAGCGGGAGCGCACCCGGGTCACCGGCAGCGCGATCAGCCGCGACTTCGAGCTCGCTCGGTTCTCCGACACGACCAACGTGCCGCAGTCCGCGAGCATCGCACCCTGCTCGGTCGCGTAAGTGCACGCATGCATGGTCAGGTCACCGGCCTTGGCTCCGGCGCGCACCGAGATCGCAGCGTCGCCGGGCGCGAACCGCATGTACGCCAGGCCGAACAACAACACCCCGATAACCACCAGGGCAACGATCCGAGCGGGGGTGTAGATCCGCT
>CAZLEC010000793.1:0-2125 GCA_964558245.1 uncultured Burkholderiales bacterium
CGCGTGCGGGCTTCATCGACGACTTCGCGACACGACCAACGCTGATCCTCGTAGAGGAGGCCGTCGGTGTCGTCGTCGGCGCGACTCAGCACCAACTCCGCGAACGTCGTCGGCGCCGCCGGCTCCACTACGCGTCCCACACGACGGGCATCGTCTCCATCCCGCGCACGAGGCTCCAGGCCACCCACCTGGGCTCGCCGACCACGGCGTAGTTCGGGTGCCGGACCAGCATCTCTTCGAACAAGATGCGCGTCTCCATGCGGGCCAGCGCCGCACCGAGGCAGAGGTGCTCGCCGAATCCGAACGCGAGATTCGGAGGATTCGCGTCGCGTCTGATGTCGAACACCGCGGCCGTCGGCCCGAACGCGGCTTCGTCGCGGTTGCCCGACGCGTACAGCATGATGAGATAGTCGAGGGTTTTGACTGCGGTGCCGCCGATCACGGTGTCGGCCGTCACGGTTCTTGCGAACGCCTGGATCGGTGTGACCCAGCGCAGGCATTCCTCCACCGCGCCGGGGATGAGGGCCGGGTCGGCCGCCATGTCGGCGCGTTGATCGGCGTGCTCGAACAACGCGAGCGTGCCGCCGGAGATCAACGTGCGGGTGGTCTCGTTGCCGGCGACGAGGAGGGTCAACAAGAAGATGAGGAGCTCGCCCTGTTCGAGCGAGCGACCGTCGAGCTCGGCGCCGACGAGCAGCGAGACGACGTCGTCGCCGGGATGCGCCCGCTTCGCGGCAACATGTTCGCCGAGATACACGAACAGCTCTCCGGTCGCGGCGGCGGTCTCCTCGGGCGGCTTGTCGGTCGCCTCGATCGTCGCATCGGACCAGCGCCGGAAGTCGGGCCGGTCGGCGTCGGGGATCCCGAGCAGCTCCGCGATCACCATCAGCGGGAACGGCGCGGCAACCATGTCGACGAAGTCGAACTCGCCGGAGCTCGGTGTGCGATCGAGCGCGGCGCGCGCGAGGTCGCGTATACGAGGCTCGAGGCCCGCGATCGCGCGCGGCGTGAACTCCCGGTTCACGAGCTTGCGGAACCCGACGTGATCGGGTGGATCCATGTGCAAGATCGACGGCGCCTTCTGCGGCCGTTCCCACGTGCGCATCGGATCGTTCACCAGCGCGCCCATCGACGAGCAGAAACGGGCGGGATCGCGGCTGATCTCGCGGATGTCGTCGTAGCGGGCGACCGTGAGCATGCCCGGCGCGAACTCGTGCACCGGCGCATCACGGCGGAGGCCGGCGAGGAGCTCGTAATAGTCGGGGCGCAGGTAGTAGCCGGGTTCCGTCGGGTTCGCGGGCATCTCGTGTCTCGGCTCCTTCAACGTGTCGCTCACATGAACGACGACTGCTCGTCGAGGCCCAGCTCGGGGTGCGGTCCCGCGAAGATGCTCTGCAGGTTGCCGATGCCGACCCCGCCGCCCACCGGGTCGTTGACTCGCACGATGCAATCGCGCAGTTGGTGCAGGTGGCGGGCCTCCTCGAAAGTGGTGCAGTCGGCGATGTGCTCACCGTCGAGGTGCCGGGGACCGCGCCACTCGCCGTGCCAGTGGTCGTCGAAGCCGAAATACAGGCCGGCGCCGAGGTGAAAGCCCGTGGCCGAGAGCGCGGTGACCGTGAGGTCGCGCGCGCGGCCGTCGGCCATCGTGGCGTGCAACACGCCGCCCCGCAGTCGGCGGTTCGTCGGATCCACCGCCAGGTCGGGTACGAGGGCGGCATACGGCTCCCGCCGGCCGTCGCGATGTTCGACGCCGCCCTGGAGCTCGATGCGCTGCCAGTCGCCGAAGGAGTGGCGCTGGTAATAGGTGTGGAGGCCGTAGCGCGTGCCGTCGGGCCGGGTCATCAGAATCGGCGACCAGATGATCGTGGTTGCGACGCTCGTCGGGACGGGTGCGGGCGCGATGTCGGTGGCCGGGACACCCACCATGTACCGGACTCCCCACGAGTGATCACGCGTGGAGACCCAGGTGTCGTCGGCGACGTCGGTTCGGACGCCGTCGACGTCGACCCAGCCGTGTGCCGTACCGATGTGGTGGTAGCGCGCGATGTCGGCGTCGATGCGGCGGCCGTCGCGCGCGCGGTGCACTTCGTGGTTCTCGAGCACGGCCGGCACGACGCCCTCGAAG
>CAZLEC010000794.1:0-2123 GCA_964558245.1 uncultured Burkholderiales bacterium
GAGAACTCGACCTCGAAGATGTTGACGTCGATCGAATCGGTCTCCGGCGGCGCGGTCAGCACCGCGACCGCGGCGGCCGGCGCTTCGGAGCCCGATTCCGCGAGCAGGGCCACGGAGGCGTCGGCGAGCACGGGATCGGCGCCGCCGGGCGGGGGCGATTCGGCGCGCCGGCGCTTCGCGTTCCGCCTCCTCCAGAGGAGGAGGGCCAGGAGCGCCACCACGACGATCGCGACGATCACGATGACCAGACCGCTCGACGATTTCTTGGCCGCCGTGCTCGTGGCGGGTGTGGTGGGCGCGGTCGCACTCGTGACCGCGATGGTTGCGTTCCACTGCCCGGTGTTGTCGTCGACGAAGTTGTCGTTGAGCCCGAGCAGGAGAACGCCCGACTCGGCCGCGCGGAACGTCTTCGCGGGCCCGATCTCGAACGGCGTTCCGGTTCCGATCCGCGCGATCAGCGACCAGCAGCTCACGCCCTTCTTCGGCCAGGGGTTGTGGCGTGGCTCGTTGCGCGCGATCGCGTCGCATTTGGGTCCCCACGGGATGCCCTGCGGGGTCATGTTCCTGATCTTCCCGCCCCCGAACCGGATGCGGCCGGCTGCGTGGATCGTGACCGAGTCGCCGGCGTGCAGCGTCACCCCGCTGCTCGTGTAGATCTGGCGCGATTGCAACGTCACGTGGGAAACAGTGGGCGCGGCCGAGGCGGGTGATGCGAGGGCGACGCTCAGCGCGAGGATCGGCGCGATCGCCCACAAGATCCGCCGGGGCGCTCCGTGCACGCGCAACCACCTCCCCCGAGACTCGTATCTCTCTTTCCCGAACAGAGGTGAGTATCCCCCACGGACGGGACCATCGGTAAAGCGCGAACCGCGCCGCGGCGCTCAGCGCGTGTACGTGCGCGTAGCGTGATCGGTGGCGCTCGCCGCGACGGGTCTCGCCCGGGTCTGAGCGATCTCTAACCGGTTGCTTGCGAGTCGAGCATCGACGCCGCGGGCACCTGCGCGTACAGCGGCGTGGGGTCGATCGTGATGTCGATCACCGGGCCGGCGTCGAGCGGAACCTCGCGACCTGAGTGCAGTGCGGCGTTCGCCGCCTCGAGCACCCGCGCGACTTCGAGGCCACTCCGGCCGTCGGTGCGCGGCGCGGCGCCGGTGCGTATGCAGTTGAGCATGTGCGCGGCCTGCACGGCGAGCGGTTCCTGCGGAGTGACGCGCGGCGAGAAGATGTCGCCCAGCCTGTACTTCACCGGCATGCCGTACTCGGGGTCCAAGCCGCCGCCGTCGTCGATGCCGACGTCGTAGATGCGGATCTTCTGATCTGGGGAGAGGTCGTTGTAAACGACCATCTTCTCGCTCCCGACGATCGTGATCCGCCTCACCTTGCACGGGTCGAGCCAGCTCACGTGGATGTACGCGCGCACGCCGGTGTCGGCGTAGCGGAGCTGGAGATGGGCGACGTCTTCGAGGCCGCGGTTCGCGTGGCAGTGACCCCACGCAGAAACCGCGGTGGGGGGGCCGCCCAGGATGAAGTTGATGATCGAGACGTCGTGCGGCGCGAGGTCCCAGATGACGTTGACGTCTTCTTGGAAGAGCCCGAGGTTCAGTCGCGCGGAATCGATGTAGCGGATCTCGCCCAGCTCGCCGCTGTTGGCGATGTCGCGCAGCTTCCAGATCGCGGCGTCGTGCTCGAAGGTGTGGCCCACCATGAGGCGCACGTCCTTGCGTTGGGCCGCGTCGATCAGCTCCTCGCAGTCGGCCACGCTCGTTGCGAGCGGCTTCTCGACCAGCACGTGGCGACCGGCGCGGATCGCGGCGTGCGCGATCGGTGCGTGCGACCGCGGCGGGGTCGCGACGATGACTCCGTCGACGTTCGCGAGCACGTGGTCGAGCGATTGATCCAACCGGACCATGGGGAACGCGCGCCCGGCTTCGGCGAGGCGGAGCGGATCACGGTCAACGACGTTGACGGAGACGTCGGGGATGCCGGAGAGCACGCGGACGTGCTTCGAACCCCAGTTCCCGTAGCCGCCGACGGCGAGCTCGACGTGGTGATTCTTGTTGGCGTTGGATTCGAAACCGCTCGTGATCTCCTCGTGCGGTGTCGTGCTCAACGCGTGTTGCCAA
>CAZLEC010000795.1:0-2121 GCA_964558245.1 uncultured Burkholderiales bacterium
TCGGATTGTTGAACGCGTGCAGGATCGTGTCGTCGCTCACGCCGTGTTTGCGAGCAGTCGTGGCAACGACCGGCTGCTCCACGTCCTCCAAGTTACCTTGCCGCGCGCGGGAACGCAAGGTAACTTGTTCTCGGCGCCACGGCTCTGAACTTCAACGCCGGCGGTTGCTAACCAGTCGCTCACCAATTTCTGCGATATCAACGGTTGGCGACGAACAACTACGGAAAACCGCTTTTGCGTTGTCGCTGGTAGCGTCGTACGCGACAACACAGCCGAGGACCGGGCGAACAACTCGGTTCTTCCGAGCGGCGCGACGGACCAGAAGGTAGGGGTTCGACTCCTTCCGAGCGCGCTGAGTTGACGCAGGTCGGAGGCATCGCGCCGCCGGCCTGCGGCCACCACCTCGGCCTGCTTGCCGACGGTTGCCAACACCGGTCCGCAAGCAACTTGTCGCGTCGAGTTCGTGCTCGGTTCACTCGTCAAACATGCTCCCAGACTGCCCAGCCACTGGACAGTGGTGCACGACAATGGGGGACGAGAATCAACACTTTGCCAGGGCAGCGCGAGCCGATCGCTCGACCGGCGCGCCGCGCCGGAGCCTCAGATCGGCCGATCAGGGAATGCAGTCGAGCGTGCCTCGAATCGATCCACTCGTCTTGACGGCGATGCGCGCCGCCGCCGGTAGCGTCCCAGTCGTTGTTGTTTCTCGGACCGGTGCGGGACACTTCCGCAGGCTCCGAAATCGCACGTTGAAGTAGCCGCCACCGTTTGTCCCGAGTTCCTTGATCGCTTCTTGGCTCGGCAGCGAAAAGCTCGGAAGCTTCCCAGCGCCGGAACCCCGCGGAAGGGGACGGATCGACCTCGGTGTCGTAGTCCCTTTCGCCGAGTGGGAAGTCGGACCCGAGGAGCCACCGTCACACGCGGAGATCGCCAGCGCAAGGACCATCGTGCCGATGAGGACACGCACCGTCATGCACACATATTGCTTCGCCGCTGTCATGCGAACACCGAGAGGTACGACAACCAGAACTTTGCCAGGGCTGCGCCAACCGATCGCTTCCACCGGCATGCCGCGCGCCAGATCGGCAGTTCGGCCGCGCGCGGTCAGTCCCAGATGCGCTCAGGTTGACACTCGATGGTCAACGCAGCATCGAGGTCGAACGGAGGCGCGTTCGGACGCCGGAGCACCATGACGCCGCGTTGCTCCGGCGTCGGGATGAGTCCGTCGTCGCTTCGCCCGGCGAGTGGCCCGCGCCACTCTTCCCATCCGAGGCGCGCGTAGAACGACGTTCGGTCCGTCTGCAGGCATCCGATCTCGTAGTCACCGATGGTCTCAGCGAGGCGTTGCATGGTCGCGCTGCCGTAGCCCTGGTTCTGATGCGACGGCAGAGTCGAGACCGCGTCGACGAACGCGGTGCGCAGGATCGGGAGTCCTTCGGGCTGGACACCGCGCGTCGAGACAACCGCGTGACTCACGAGTGTTTCGCCGTCGAACGCGAGGAAATGGCGCGCGCCTGACGAGAAGTATTTGGTGAACATGTGCCGGAATAGGTTGTCTTCATGTGCAGCAAGGCACACGTCGATGACGGCTTGCCGCAGCCCCGCCGCGGCGAGCTCCTCGCTCGTGAAGACCCGGACCGAATTCATGCGAGCATCCTTTCATCCACAGGGAACTCGACGCCGGGCGGAGAGCAGATCGTCGGCAATCGACGGGTGCGACGAGCGCCGCCACATCGGCAGGTATGCGCTCCGGTCGTCAGCCGCGCGAGGCGAGTCTGCGTTCCTCGTCGATACGGTGGAAGTCGTCCGGCGTCGGCCGGCGTCCCGAAGCGACGATCGCGCCCATCCGCTCGAATACGAGATCGAAACCACCCGGCGTGTAGATCTCCAACACCTTCGCAATGTCGTCGCCCTTGTTCCACTGCCCATGCGGCACCCCACGGGGAAAGAAGACAACTGACCCGGCTGTCAGCTCGAACTCCTCGTCAGCAAGCGTTGCGCCTACCGTCCCGGATACGACGATGATTGCCTGATCCTCGTGCGCGTGCGCGTGTGGCGCGACGTTCTCACCTACGGGCATATCGACCGCCAGCATCACCATCCGGTTGTCGGTCGCATCCG
>CAZLEC010000796.1:0-2117 GCA_964558245.1 uncultured Burkholderiales bacterium
TCTTCCGCGGCCTGGACCGAGTCGGGGCCGAAGGCATCTCGCTCGACCCCGTAGATGTTCAACGCGGCGACGTGTCGGTCCTCGACCAGCAACGGAACCGACAGCGAGCTCCTTAGGCCCGCAGCGGCCGCTCGAACGCCGTACTCGGGCCAGCGCGGGTCGGCCTCTTGATCGTCGACCACAATGGTACGGCGCTCCTCGAGGGCGGTCAGGCAAGGACCGGCGCCGGCGTCGTACTGGTAGTCGTCGATGGTGCGAGCAAAGTCCGAGGTCGACGCGGCGGTTGCCGGGCGTCGCTCATGCATCGTGATCGACACGTCGAACGCCCCCGCCACGGTTTGTTTGGTGACCTCCGCCAGTCGCGCGAGGACGTCTTCCAGCGACTGGTCGCTCAGCACGATCACGGCCAGCGCCGCGATTGCCTCCGACAGCGCCATCCGTTCGGCGCGAATCATCTCTTCAACCATCGGTTGCCAGCTCCTCCCTCGGTGGTCGAGCGTCGGCACGGCGAACGACCTCCCCGTGCGTGCCGAGCCGGTCAGGACGTCGGCTCGTCCAGGCAGAGCGCGTCGTGGAGGCGTTGAAGAGTCTGGCTGAGCAGCCGCGACACGTGCATCTGACTGATCCCCAACTCCTGCGCGATCTCGGTCTGAGTGCGGTCGCGGAAGAAGCGCAGGAACATGATCTGTCGCTCGCGTTCCGGTAGTTGGTCGAGCAGCCCGACCACACAGTGTCGTCGCTCGACCAGGTCGAGCCCCGGGTCCTCGACGCCGAGGCTGCGTTCGATCGCGACGGACAAGGGCTGATCGCCATCGGCCATCGCGTCGATGCTTGCCGCGGAATAAGCGTTGGCGGAATCGAGCGCCTCGAGGACGGCGTCTTCGGTCAGGTCCATGTGCGCGGCCAGCTCGGCGATCGTCGGCGACCGCCCCAGCTGGTGGGACAGATCCTCGCGAGCCGCGGCGAGCCGCGGTCTCATCTCCTGCAAGCCTCGCGGAAGGCGAACCAGCCAGCTCTTGTCGCGGAAATATCGCTTGATCTCACCGAGGATGGTCGGCGTCGCAAAGGTGGAAAAAGCGCTACCCCGACTGGGATCGAAGCGGTCGACGCTCTTGATCAAGCCGAGCATCCCGACTTGCGTCAGGTCGTCAAGGCTGACTCCGCGGTCGCGGTAGCGGCGCGCAAGGAAGTTGACCAGCGGCATGTGCCGAGCGACCAGTTCGTTGCGCACCTCGAGCCGAGCGGGGTGCACTGACGGAAGCGAGTCGAGCAGATCCCACAACTCGTCGTTGCTGCTGTCCAGGGCCGCGCGGACCGCATCCGCGGCTTGCAGATCCGGCTGCCGGCAGATGGCCTGCGAGTTCGCTGTCGCCGGATGGACGGTGAGTATGTGTGCGTGTTCGATGTCGACCGACATGGCTGTCACTCTCCCGTCCAAACGTCCCACCGAAGCGGAGGCCAACAATGACGTTTAGGTACCTACCGCGAGGCGAGCATCGATAAACTGCTGCGGCGACGCAAAAAGCGACATCCGCGCTGACTCAGTCAGCGATCGGTCACCGCTGCGGCAACGATGTCGGCCCAGACGTCTTTGCCCGCGTCCGCGGATCCCGAGTAGCCCCAGTCGCTCGTCATCGCCTCGACGATCGCCAAGCCCCGCCCGCTCGTCCGTTCATTGGTCAGCGACTCCGATGCGGGCCGCCCCGGCGAGAGATCGCGGACCACGACGTGCAGCAACGGGTCGTGGAGCGTCAGTGTCAACGTGACCGGCCCTTCGCCATGAACGATCGCGTTGGTGACCAGTTCGTTCACGACCACGAGCGTGTCGGCGCAACAGTCGGACAGGTTCCATCGGTGGAGTGCGTCGCGGGTGAAGTCCCGAGCTGTCGCCAGACTCGTCGGAGCCGCGGCCAACACAACCGTTCGCGTCGGTACCTTGATGTCCTGGATGTGTGAGTTATGCCCGATCTGAGCCCATGCAATCTCGTCGCTATCCGTTGAGGGCGGCCTCGACGGTGTCGTGGATCGCGAACACCCTGGACAAGCCGGTGATGTCGAAGACCTTCAGTACTTGTGGGCGGGTGCAGACGAGCGCTAAGTCGCCCTCATATCCGCGC
>CAZLEC010000797.1:0-2115 GCA_964558245.1 uncultured Burkholderiales bacterium
GGTTGAAGTCGACGAAGATGCGTTGGCCGCGCTCTTCCTTCCACCACGCGTCGGTCACGACGTCGGGGTGGCGGCGCGCGAGCTCACGCGCGAACGCAACCGCGCCGAAGCGCACTTGGTACGGATCCCAACGCGGCGCGAGCCGCAGGTACACGTGGATGCCGTGCTTGCCGGTGGTCTTCGGGAACCCGACGATGCCGAGGTCGTCGAGCAGCGCGCGCACGAGGTGCGCGACTGCGCGCGCGTCTTCGAAGTCGGTGCCCGGAGTCGGGTCGAGGTCGATGCGCAGCTCGTCGGCGTGATCGGGATCGTCGGCACGCGCGGGCCATACGTGAAAGCCGAGACAACCGAGGTTCACGGCCCACGCGACGTGTGCGAGGTCGGCGATCACGAGCGCGCGCGAGCTCGTGCCGTTGGGCGTGCTCACGATCGTGGTGGTGAGCCAGTCGGGCGCGTTGTCGGGCACGCGCTTCTGGAAGAACGACGAACCTTCGGCGCCGTGCGGGTAGCGCTCCATGAGCACCGGGCGGCCGCCCATCGCGCTCATCACCGGCTCACTCACCGCCAGGTAGTAGTTCACGAGATCGAGCTTGGTCTCGCCCCGCTCGGAGAAGAGCACCTTGCCCGGGCTGCTGATCCGCACCGGGTGGCCGGCGATGTCGATCTCCGTCGCGTCACTGTCACGAGCCACGGCGAAACCCTAATGTCCGTGCGTGCCGCGAAAGACCCCGCTCGATCGGGTGCGTGCGATCTGCATGGCGCTGCCCGAGGCGACCGAGCGCCTGGGTCACGGCGCGCCGACCTGGTTCGTCGCGGGCAAGAAGACCTTCGTGATGTACCACGACGATCATCACGGCGACGGCATTCTCGGCCTGTGGTGCGCGGCGCCGCCCGGCGTACAGCGGCAACTCGTGGACGAGGAGCCCGACCGCTTCTACGTGCCCGCGTACGTCGGCCACCGCGGGTGGATCGGCGTGCGACTCGACCGCAGTCCCGATTGGAGCGAGGTCGCGGAGATCATCGAAGACGCGTACCGAGCGGTCGCGGGCGCACGGCACCTGAAGTTGCTCGACGCGCAGTAGGAACTGGCGCGCTCAGCGGGCGAGCACGGCCTGGGTCTGGGTGACGAGCGCGACGAGCTTGTCGCTCGTGTCGCGCAGCTCGGTCTGCACGACGATCGTCGTGCGCCCGACGTGCAGGGGTCGCGCGGTGCCGATGAGCTCGCCGTCGCGTACCGCACGGAAGAAGTTGGTCGACGACGTGATCGTCGAGGTGGATGCGCCCGGCGGCAAGTTGAAGAACGCGCAGACCGCGCCGATGCTGTCGGCGAGCGTCATGACCGCACCGCCGTGCATCAGCCCGGCGGTGGTGCAGTACTCGGGCGCCCACGGCAGCCGGCCCCGCACTTCGTCCTTGGTGGCGCTGTCGATCGTGATGCCCACGGCGGTGGCGAACGGCATGGTGGCGACGAGGTCGGCGGGCTCCATGCCGGTCATCGTAGGCTCCGACTCCATGAAGATCACCGACGTGGAACACCGCGTGGTCGACATCGACGCGACGCGCGAGCACGCCTACAACCAGGTGAACGTGCGCCGGCTGCGATCGGGCGATCTTGTCGCCGTCTACAACGAGGAGCGGTTCCCGTTCCACCATGACAGCGGTCAGACCGTCATGTTGCGCTCACATGACGACGGTCAGACGTGGACGGATCGCAAGGTCGTGCTGCCCTACACGGATACGACCGGCAACTGGGACTGCGGAATCTGCGAGCTCGATGACGGCACGCTGCTCGTCGACCTGACGATCGCCGCGTACTTCAAACGCGGGATCCGGCCGGAGCAGCCGTCGTGGACGCGCGGTCCGCGCACCGGCGAGCACGGCGACTGGACGTGGAGCTACAAGACGATGAGCTGGCTGGGCGCGTACGTGCTGCGCTCGACCGACGGTGGCGCGACCTGGAGCGAGCCGATCCCGGTGAACGCGCGGCCGCTCAAGCATGCCGGCTGCCGGCTGGGCGCGTGGACGACGCCGAGCGGTTCGCTGCTCCTCGGCGTGTACGGCCGCATCCGCGGCTACGGCGAGGAAGGTGAGAACGAGTCGACCCGCTCGGCGTTG
>CAZLEC010000798.1:0-2114 GCA_964558245.1 uncultured Burkholderiales bacterium
CCCTTGTTGCCGAACACCATCGCCTGGACGTTCACGGCGGTGCCGAGGTCGTCGGCGATGCCTTCGAACTTGCGGTAGTCGCGCGCACGCTTGCCGTTCCACGACTTGAACACCGCTTCGATCGCGTACCGGAGCTGGTCCGTAGGGTCATCGGGGAAGTCGACGCCGGCCTCGGCCCGCACGATCGCCTTGAACGTGCCGACGAGTTGCGTCAGATCGGCGGCGCTGAGCTCGGTGTCGACGGTGAAGCCCCGCTCCTCCACGAGGTCGTGCAGCTTCTCCTCGAACAGGTCGCCGGGAACGTCGAGCACGATCTTGCCGAACATCTGCACGAAACGGCGGTACGAGTCGAACGCGAACCGCTCGTTGCCGGTCTGCCGCGCGAGGCCGTGCACGGAGTCGTCGTTGAGCCCGAGGTTGAGGACGGTGTCCATCATGCCCGGCATCGAGAACGGCGCTCCCGAGCGCACCGAGACGAGGAGCGGATCGGAGGAAGCGCCGAGCTGCTTGCCCATCTTGGCTTCGAGGGCCTCGCGCGCGGCCGCGACCTGGTCCATGAGACCGCCGGGGAGCGCGTTCCCGCCCGCCATGTAGGCATTGCACGCCTCGGTCGTGATCGTGAAGCCGGGAGGCACGGGCAGGCCGATGATGGTCATCTCGGCGAGGTTGGCGCCCTTCCCGCCGAGCAGGAACTTCTGCTCCTTGCTGCCCTCTTCGAACGCAAAGACGTACTTCTCCGGCATGTTCGATCCTCCGAACGCGTGTTTCGGGTGTCAGCCTACCGACGCCGACTACGAGTCGACGTCGGTGACAACGAGCGTCCGCGCGAAGCGGTCGTGCAGCGCCTGCGTGTTCGGATTGCGCGAGATCGAGGCGATGAACACCGCGATCACGGCACCCACCGGGCTGCGCAGGAACAAGGTGAGCACGTAGGCGGCGAACACCAGCACGGCGTAGCGGCGGAAGATGTCCATCGCACGCGCGGGAGAGCCGTCGATACGAACGACCCGGATGTGCTGCGTGCGCTTGCCGAACGTCGCGCCCCCGAAGAGGCTCGGGACCACGAGGATGAGCAGCGACAGCAGGAAGAAGAGACCCGAGATCAGGTTCGAGATCGGCGCGAGCACCGACTCCTCGTGGGTCAACTCCTTGTTGAGCGCGTCCTCGTGGTTCTTCGCCAGCTTGGCTGCGTGGAGGTCGGCGTTCTTCTTCGCGAGCGCGGTCTGCGCATCAGGCGAGTTCGCACCCTTGGTCTTCACGAGGTTGGTGTAGGCCGTGACGTCGGCCGACGCCGTCTTGTTGGCCGCACTCGTGGCCGCGTGCGCCTTGGAGATGCTGTTGCTCCCGTTCCCGTTCAGCTGGGTGACCTTGTCGTAGGCCGCGCGGTGTTGCGCCTTCTCCCTCGAGATCACGAGGAACTGGCTCCCGAGGAACAGAAGGACGAGCAGCGCGAGGTCGATGAACATCGCGACGCGCCGCGCGCGCGACGGAGGGAAACCCATGCCCGCCGGCAGCGTGACCGTCGGCTTCGCGTTGCGGGCGTCGCGGCGGGCATCGGCACGCGGGCTCGTCTTCGACTGGCGCCGGCGGGCGGGCACCGGTGCATCGGCCTCGGTGTCCGAGTCGTCGTCGGCGTCGTCGCCGTCGGGGTCGGCCGAGCCCGCGAGTTGCTCGTCGTAGCGGCCCCGCTGATACGGATCGGAGAGCACGTTCCACGCCTTGTTGAGCGCGGCGACCTCGGTCTTGGCCCGCTCGGTGTCCTTGTCGGCGGCGACCGCAGCCTTCTTGTCGCGATACGCGGCGCGGATGTCGCCGACCGGCGCGTCGGCGTCGACACCCAGGAGCTCGTAGTAATCGTCGACGCTACTCATGCGGCTGCGACCTCCGGCCCTCGACCGCCCGCGCACTGTCGCACGACCAACCGGGCCTCCGGATCTCCGCCTGGCTACTCATGATTCCCCGAGACGCGTTCGCAGCGCGCCGACGAGACCTTCGATCGGTATGCGCTCTTGCTCCATCGTGTCGCGGTCGCGCACGGTGACCGCACGGTCGTCGATCGAGTCGAAGTCGATCGTGACGCACAGCGGCGTGCCGACTTCGTCCTGGCGGCGGTA
>CAZLEC010000799.1:0-2113 GCA_964558245.1 uncultured Burkholderiales bacterium
GTGCTCGAAGACGTCAACAACGCGCTGGTCGGCATGTTGAAGCCGGAGTACGAGGAAGTCGTGACCGGTGAAGCCGAGGTCCGCGAGGTGTTCGGCATCCCGCGCATCGGGAAGGTCGCGGGCTGCTTCGTCACGCACGGCACGATCACGCGTGGCTCGAAGGTGCGCTTCCTGCGCGAGGGAACCGTCATCTGGAAGGGCACCGTCGCGTCGCTCCGTCGGTTCAAGGACGACGTGCGCGAGGTTCGAGAGGGCTTCGAGTGCGGTGTCGGGCTCGAGAACTACTCCGACCTCAAGGCCGGAGACATCATCGAGACATTCGAGGAGCGCGAGATCGCCAGAGTCTGAGGCGCGATGCGCCACGGGCTTGCGCTCCTGCTCCTCGTCGTCGCGGTAGCCGGCGCCGTCGCGCGCCCGTGGCGGCTGCCGGCGTGGGTCGTGCCCACGGTTGCGGCCGGTGTGTCGATGGTCGCCGGCACCGTGACCTGGCACGCGGCGCGTCACACGCTCCGGCCGCTCGCAGGGCCGCTCGCGTTCGTGGCGCTCGCGGTACCGCTCGCCGTGATGCTCGACGAGGTCGGGATCTTCGAGGAGCTGGCCCGCCGGGCCGCGCGCACCGAGAAGGTCGTGGGTGCGTGCTGGCTCCTCGCCGCGTGCGTGGTCGCGTTGTTGAACCTCGACGCGGCCGTCGTGCTCCTGACCCCCCTGTACGCGCGCACCGCGCGCCGGGTGGGCCTCGATCCGGTGATGCTCGTGTTCCAACCGGTGCTCCTCGCGATGCTCGCGAGCGGGGTGCTGCCCGTGTCGAACCTGACGAACCTGATCGTCGCATCGCGGCTGTCGCTCACCACCACCGACTTCCTCGCGCACCTCGCGCTCCCGTCGGTGCTCGCGTCGGCGGTCGGCTGGTTCGCCTACCGACGCGTGTTCCCGGCGCGCGCGGTGATCGAGCGGGACCAGACCGAAGCCGACGGGCACGCGCTCGTGTTGGGCGGATGCGCGATCGGGCTGTTCCTCGTGGTGCTGGTCGTCGGGGAGCGAGTCGGAGTGCCGGCCTGGGTGGCGGCGGCGGTCGCGATCGTGCTGCTCGCGCTCTTCACGCACCGGCTTCCGTGGCAACGAGTGCCACTCGGCACGATCGTGCTCGCGGCCGCGCTCTCGATCGTTGCCACGGGCGCCGCGGCGGCGTTTCCCCGCCTGCTCACGAGCGCGGGCGACGGCGGCGTGCGCGGTTTCGCGGCGGGCGTCGTCGCCGGGAACGTCCTCAACAACCTGCCGGCGACCCTCGTGTCCCTGCCGCATGTCGCGCACGTGTCGCGCGTCTGGCCGCTCCTGTTCGGGCTGAATGCCGGTCCGAGCCTCCTCATCACCGGTTCGCTCGCCGGGCTGCTGTGGCAGGCGTCGGCGCGTGAGTCGGGTGTCCACGTCACCGCCGGGCAATTCTCACGCGTCGGTGTGATCGTCGGCATTCCCGCCATGGCGGTCGGGCTGGGCGTGCTCCTCGTGCGTTGAGGAAGGCGCGCCCGCCCCGAAGTGTCGGCTTCTTCACGGTCCGCGCGACAATGCGCTCGTGCATGCTGCGGCCGCTTGTTTCGACCTCCACGTACCGGAGAGCCGTTCCCTCAAGACCAAGCGCGCCGCGATCCGTCCGATCGTCGACGGGCTCCGCCATCGGTTCCCCGTCTCCGTCGCCGAGGTCGATCATCAGGACCAGTGGCAACGCGCCGCGATCGGAGTCGCGGTTGTGGGGAGCAGTGTCTCCCAGGTTCGCGAGGTGCTCGCGTCGGTCGAGCGGTTCGTGGTGTCGGCGGCCGATGTGGAGCTGCTCGACGTCGAGACCGGATGGCTGGAGCAACCGTGAGCCCGCAGCGCAAGTTCCCGCGCACCGCGCGCGTCAACGAGGTGATGCTCGAAGTGCTCGCCGACGAGCTCGAACGGCTGTCCGACCCGCGACTCGAGCTCGTGACCCTCACCGGCGTGAAAGTGACGCGCGACCTTGCGTACGCGACCGTGTACTACTCGACGCTCGGCGCCACGACCGCCGAGGCGTCGCCGCTCTTCGAGGAGCAGGCCGGCGACGCATTGCGCGCCGCGGCCCCGCACCTTCGGGGAC
>CAZLEC010000800.1:0-2112 GCA_964558245.1 uncultured Burkholderiales bacterium
CGGGGGCAGTGGCGGCGGTATCGCCGGCTCCGGCACGGTGACCGTGACGGACGGCACCATTTCCGGCAACAATGCCACGTACCAAGGCGGCGGCATCATCGTGAACGGTGGCACCTTCACGGTCACCTCCTCGACGGTCTCCTGGAACACCGCGGGCGGCGCCTGTGGCTGCGGAGCTGCCGGTGGCGGCATCTACAACGCCGGCACGCTGACCGTGACGAACAGCACCCTGTCGGGGAACACCGCAACGACTGGCCCCGGCGGCGGCATCGACAACCACAACGCCACGGTGACCGTTACCAACAGCACTCTGTCGGGCAACAGCGCCGCGAATGGTGGTGGCCCCGGCAATGGTGGCGGCGCCATCCACAGCTACGAAGGCTCGATGTTCGTAATAGACAGCACCGTGTCGGGGAACATCGGTCCGGCGGGTTTCGGCGGCGGCATCTTGGCGAATTTCGCCACGACGTTCGTGGGCGCCACCATCTTGGCCAACAATCCTGGTGACGATTGCTCTGGCTTCGGCGTCGATCAATACGACATCGCCGACGACGCAACCTGCGGGATTGCCGCCACCGGGACCCTCGACGCCTCGCTCGGTGCCCTGGGCAACAATGGTGGGCCGACCCTGACGATTCTGCCCGCGGCTGGCAGTCCGGCGGTTGGTGTGATCCCGACGGGGACCACGTTGAACAGTGTTTCGGTGTGTCCGCGTACGGATCAGCGGGGAGTGGTCAGTGTCGGGGACTGCACGATCGGTGCCGTGGAGGTTCCCCCGCCCGCTCCGCCCGCGCCGCCGGGTCCGCCGGTGATCGGTGCTGTGAGTGCGGGGGACACGTCGGCGACGGTTTCGTTCACGGCTGGCGACTCGGGTAGCGGTCCGATCCTGGGTTTCGGTGTGTCGTGCAAGTCGTCGGACGGCGGTTTCGATGGTGCTGCGAGCGGGACTGCGAGTCCGATCGTTGTCTCGGGCCTGACAAACGGAAAGACCTACACGTGCACGGTGTTCGCCCAGAATGCGTTCGGGACCAGTGGCCTGTCGGGCCCGTCGAACCCGTTCGTGCCATCCGCTGGCGGGACTGTTCCGACGGCGCCGACGGTCACGGCCGTGACCCCCGGCAACGGTTCGGCGTCGGTTACGTTCGCCCCGCCGGCATCGAACGGCGGTACTCCGGTCGCGGATTACACGGTCACGTGTGTCTCGAGTGACGGTGGGGTGAGTGGTGCGGGCAGCGGGCCGAACGATGCGACGAGCACCGCGCAATCGGTGAGCGTGTCCGGATTGTCGAATGGTCATACGTATACGTGCACGGTTTCGGCCACGAACGTGAACGGCACCGGTCCGGCATCGGGTACGTCGGCGTCGTTCGTGCCGGCCGCGACGACAAGTTGTACGGACACGCAGACTTGTACCGGGTTGACCGTGACCCGGACGTCATCATCCAGTCCTGCCCAGACGGTGCAGGTCGCCGGGATCCCGGCTGCTGCGATCGGTTCGGTGACGGTCTCGTCCGCGCCGGCGGTGTTGCGGTGTCCGGGTGTCGCGCCGGCGATCACGTCGGTGACCACGTTGACCGATACCGGATTCCCGACGACCTCCAGCCTGAAGACGACGGTGCGGCAGTTCGCGGTCGCGACCGGCCCGGCCAAGGTCTGTTACCACTCGACCACGCCGTTCAAGAGCGTCTCGCATCCCACGACTCCCAAAGCTGGAACGTTCATCTTGTTGGCGTGCTCGGCGGTCGCGAACGTGGCGCCGTGTGAGGTCTCGAGCGTCCAGACTTCGACCCCGCGCGACGTGACCTCCGCGAACGCGACGACGCTCAACGTGACGTTCCTCGCCGCGGGCGGTGACCCGACCTTTAGCGTCGTGGTACCGACCGGACGACTGGTCTGGCCGTCCACGTTCCCGACCGGCAAGGTCGGCACCGCCTACTCGTCGCACTTCCAATCCAGAGGCGGGAAAGCACCGTTCCGCTGGAAAGTCGTCTCCGGCAAGTTCGCACCCGGACTGACGCTCAACACCGCCACCGGCGCCGTGACCGGAACACCGACCACCAAAGGATCGTTCAGCTCCGTGGTACAAGCTACCGACGCGGAAAGCCCACCAAA
>CAZLEC010000801.1:0-2110 GCA_964558245.1 uncultured Burkholderiales bacterium
GGGTCTGTTGCAGGCTCTGCGCCACGTTGTCGATGTCGTTGGTGACGCGGCTCAGGAGGTCGCCGCGAGACTGCTTGTCGATATAGCTGAGCGGGAGGACGTTGACCTTGTCTTCGACGTCGGACCGCAGCTTGAACATCAGGCGCTGGATCACGCCGGCCAGCATGTACGCGGCGACGATCGACAGACCCGACGAACCCGCGTATAACGCGATCGCCTGGAAGAGCACGTGGTGCAACGCGCCGAAGTCGATCCCGCGATGCAGGATCACGCCCTGGTAGATGATGTCGGTGCCGTGCCCGAGCACGCGGGGCCCGAACACGTTGAGCGTGGCACTTGCCACCGCGACCACCGCCACGACGACCAGCACCACCCACATCGGCCCGAGCATGCCGCCCAACCGGCGCAGCGCGTTCTTGAAGTCCTTCGATCGCTCGCCGGGAACCCCGGCGGAGTTCCAGCGGCCCGCGGCGCGAATCTCCGGCGCGGAAAGATCGAGCTCGTCGTCCTGGTCGTGTTCCTCGACAACCGTCATGCGGCTACGACCTCCGGCGCTCGACCGCTCGTTGCCGCGGCCGCTGGCCGTCGTTGTCCGCGCCTGCGGATCTGCGCCTGGATGACCGTCATGCCGCGGCGCTCTTCTCGCCGATCTGCGACTGCACGATCTCCGCGTACGTCGGGTTGTCGCGAATCAGCTCGTCGTGCGTGCCCCGCCCGATTACCAAGCCGTCCTCGAGCACGATGATGTTGTCGGCGTTCGCGATCGTCGACACCCGTTGCGCCACGATGACCACCGCGGCGTCCTTGGTGTACGGGACGAGCGCGGCGCGCAGCCGCGCATCGGTCGCGAGGTCGAGCGCCGAGAACGAGTCGTCGAACACGTAGATGTCGGGCTTGCGGATCAACGCCCGCGCGATGGAGAGTCGCTGCCGCTGACCTCCCGACACGTTCGTGCCACCCTGCTCGATGCGCGCGTGCAAGCCGCCGGGCATGGCCCGCACGAAGTCGGCGGCCTGGGCCACCTCGAGCGCGGTCCACATGTCGGCTTCGGTCGCGTCGGGCTTGCCGAACTGGAGGTTGCTGGCCACCGTGCCGGAGAAGAGGTACGGGCGCTGCGGCACCAGACCGATGGTGTTCCACAACACGTCGGGATCGAGGTCGTGCACGTCGACACCGCCGACGAGCACCGACCCTTCCGTGCTGTCGAACAGGCGCAGGATGAGGTTCACGAGCGTGGTCTTGCCCGCGCCGGTGCTGCCGACGATCGCCGTGGTCTGTCCGGGCGCGGTGGCGAAGGAGACGCCGCTCAACACCGGATGCTCGGCGCCGGGATAGTGGAATCCGACGTCGCGGAACTCGAGCGATCCGTGGGTCACGACCTCGCGCACCGGGTCGGCCGGCGGCACGACGCTCGGGTCGGTGTCGAGCACCTCCTGGATGCGATCGGCCGAGACCGAGGCGCGGGGGATCATCGAGATCATGAACGTCGCCATGACCACCGACATCAGGATCTGCACGAGGTACGTGAGGTACGCAACCAGCGTGCCCACCTGGATGTGACCGGAGTTGACCCGGCTCGCGCCGATCCACAACACGCCGACGCTCGACGCGTTGATGAGGAAGTTCACGGTCGGGAACATCGAGGACATCAGACGGCCGGCGCGCAACGACACGACCGTGAGGTCCTCGTTCGCCTGCGAGAAGCGGCGGGCCTCCTGCGGCTCGCGCACGAACGCGCGCACCACACGGATACCGGTGATCTGCTCACGCAACACGCGGTTGACCTGGTCGATCCGCTCCTGCATCAAGCGGAACGCGGGAACCATCCGCGAGACGAGCAGCCCGAGCACGACGCCGGCGACCGGCATCGCCACGACGAGGATGACCGAGAGCCCGACGTCTTGGCGCAACGCCATGATCACGCCGACGACCATCGTGATCGGGGCCGCGATCGCCATCGTGCACGCCATCACCACGAGCATCTGCACCTGTTGCACGTCGTTGGTGATGCGTGTGATCAGCGAGGGCGCACCGAACGTTCCGACTTCACGGGCGGAGAAGTCGGTGACCTTGTGGAAGAGGTTCTTGCGCAGGTCGCGTCCGAAGCTCA
>CAZLEC010000802.1:0-2109 GCA_964558245.1 uncultured Burkholderiales bacterium
CCGGTGCTGTCGTTCGCCTTCGTCGGGATGCTCTTCGTGCAGTAGATCGAGCACAGCCCCGGGATCAGCCCGGTCACGCCCTCTCCGAAAAGTGCGACGTCGTAGTTCCCGGCCGGCAGCAGCTGGCCGAAGAGGTTGTCGCTCGTCGTGTTCTTGATGCCCATGTCGAAGCCCGCAGCCTTGAGCTCCGGCTGCATGATCTCCTCGGTGAGCTCACGACGCTTGTCGCCCGAGGTCGACACGATCGTGAACGCGGCGCGCTTGCCGTTCTTGGCCCAGATGCCGTCGGGGCCCTTCGCCCAGCCGGCGCCGGTCATCAAGGAGGTCACCTTGGCGAGGTCGTAGTGGTAGCCGGCGAACGAGTTCTGGTCGCTGTAATCCTGGAGGATGTACGGGTTGAGCGAGTTCGCAGGAGCCGTCACGTCCAGCGCCCCGAAGAGCTTCTGCACGATCGCGGCCCGGTCGATCGCGTACGCGAACGCCTGCCGGACCGCCTTGGAGTCGAACGGGAACCGCTGGTCGTTCGGCCACAATGCTTCGATCGTGCCGGTCTTCGCGTTGTACTGCGAGTGCGCGCCGGTGAGGCCCGCCTTGATCTCGCTCACGACGTCGAGCTGAGGTTGCGGGTAGATCGCGTCGACCTGCCCCGACTTGAACGCCTGGAACTCGGCGGCGGTGTCACTCTCGAACTTGAACACCACTTTGTCGAGGTGCGGCTTCGCCCCCCAGTACTTCGGGTTCGGCGTCAACACGATGTCGTCGCCCTTGTTCCACTTCGCGAACCACGGACCGCCCGACCACGTGTACCCGTCCTTCAGCGTCTTGTCGCGGTCCTTGCCCTGCAACAAGTGCGCCGGCAGGATCCCGACCGCGCTCGCGAACAGCTGGTGCCAGCCCGCGAAGCTGTCGCCCGCCTTGTACTTGACGACCGCCGTCTTCGGGTCGGGACAGGTGACGGTCAGGTCCGCCTTGCCGTCGCTGTCGACGTAGCCGGTCGGGTCGTAGATGTCCTTGCTGGTCTGCTGTTGGATCGCGGTGTACTGGAAGTCGGTGCACGTGATCGGCACGCCATCCGACCAAACCGCGGCCGGCGTGATGTGGTACGTGATGGTCTCGACCGGTGTGGCGGTGAACGTCGGCATGCCGGTGAGCACCGCGCCCGGCTCTTCGACGACCTGACCGTCCTTCATCACGTCGCGGAACGCGTAGGGCACCGTCTCGATCTGCGCCATCCACGTTCCCCACGACGAGCCGGAGCAACCACCCAACCAGTCGAAGCAGTCGGGCTCCTCCTCGGCCCCGATCACGAGGGTGCCGCCGTTGGACACCGCCTGCGCCGAGGTGTTCGTCGTGGTGCCGGCGGCTCCCGGCTTACTCGAGCTGCCGCATGCGGCACCGACCACGGAGAGTGCTGTGAGGAGCGCCAGCGCGCCGAAAACACGTCTGCCCATACGTCATGATCGGCACAAACACG
This sequence comes from uncultured Burkholderiales bacterium, assembly GCA_964558245.1. GTDB lineage: Bacteria > Actinomycetota > Acidimicrobiia > IMCC26256 > PALSA-610 > JBBQER01. The sequence goes on from CAZLEC010000802.1 coordinate 1,475, forward strand.
TGCCGATGAAAGCTATTTCGGTTCGGCCGGCGCCGCGATCAGTCGAGACGGAGCGACAGCAGCATCGTGGTGAACGTGAAGACGAGCGCCACGACCACCGTGAGCCGGTCGAGGTTGCGCTCCACCACAGTGGATCCGGCCAGGGAACCACCGGCCGCGCCGCCGAACATGTCGGAGAGTCCCCCACCACGGCCCGAGTGCAAGAGCACGAACACGACCAGAATCAGCGAGACAATGACGTGAATCGTCATGAGCGTCGCGTCGATCAGCACTGGTTCGTCTCCTCGGTTCCCGGTTGGGCGACAGCCTAGGGCAAGCCGCCCGCCAGCCTACTTCGCGAAGCGGATGATCCGGGCGAAGTCGTCGGGATCGAGGGAAGCGCCGCCCACCAGGCCGCCGTCGACCTCCGGCATGGCCATCAGCTCGGCAACGTTGCCCGGCTTCATGCTGCCGCCATAGAGGATGCGCATGTCGTCGGCGGCCGCGTCGATCATCTCGCGCACGGTCGAACGGATGACACCGATCGTGGCATTGGCGTCGTCGGGTGTGGCGGTACGGCCGGTCCCGATGGCCCAGATCGGCTCGTAGGCGATCACGCAGTCCTCGGCCTTGTCGGTCGGCAGGCTCGCGAACGC
>CAZLEC010000803.1:0-2095 GCA_964558245.1 uncultured Burkholderiales bacterium
CCGATCCACGACGCCACGACATCGGCCATGGCCACGTCGATGCGCTCGCCCTCGCCGGTGCGCAACCGGTTCGCCCACGCCGCGCAGATCGCGAGCGCAGCCACCGTGGCCGCGGCGAGGTCGGCGATCGGAACCTTCGGGATCGTGGGATCGTCGGTCGCGCGGCGACGCGTGATCGCGCCCGCCAACGCTTGGTAGTTCACGTCGTGCCCCGGAACCTCGGTCAGCTCGCCGGTCTGGCCGTAGCCGCTCACCGAGCAGTAGATGATCGACGGGTTGACCGCCTTCACGTGCTCGTAGCCGACCCCGAGCCGGTCGGCGACACCCGGCCGCCACCCCTCGCAGAACACGTCGGCGCGCGCCGCCAGCTCGAGCGCGCGAGCCCGGCCGGATTCGGTGCGCAAGTCGAGCACGACGCTCCCCTTGTGCGACGCGACATCGCGGAAGATGTCGGGGAAGGTGCGCATCGGGTCGGTGGTCGGGGGCTCGAGCTTGAGCACGTCGGCGCCGAGATCCGCGAGCAGCTGCGTCGCGTGCGGCACCGGACGCCAGATGCCCGCGTCGAGCACGCGCATGCCGTCGAGCACGCCGGGCCGGGCCTCCGGATCTGCGCTCGGGCTCATGCGATCACACCGGCGGCGCGGAGGCGGGCGAGCGCGCCGTCGTCGCAGCCCGCAAGCTCACGCAGCACGGTGTCGGTGCTCGCGCCGAGCAGCTCCGCCGGCGGCAAGTCGACACGACCTTCGAACGAGATCGGCAGCGACGCTCCGAGGAACCCACTCGGACGGTCGTGCGGCGCGCTCGGATGGCGCAACTCGCCCAGCACGCCTCGTTCGCGCAGACCCGCGTCGTCGGCGGCCTCGATCGGGTCGCGGACGCGCCCGGCCGGAAAGCCGATCTCGAGAAACGCAGCCTCGACCTCGCGCACGGGTCGCGTCGCCGTCCATGCCTCCACCGCCTCGTCGATCTCGACTGCCGCGCCCGCTCGCTCGCGAATCGTCGGCCAGCGCGTGCGCGCGTTGTCGCGCCCCATGAGGTCGCACAGGCGTTGCCACTGCCGATCGCTCGTGCACGTGACCGAGATCCAACCGTCGGCGCAGCGATACGTGTTGATCGGCGCGCCGCGGCCGTCGGCATTGCCGGTGCGCGGCGGCATGCCGATCGCGGCGTAGTGATCGACCGGCTCGTCCCACACGGACGCGGTGAGCACGTCGAGCATCGCCACGTCGACGAGCTGACCCCGGCCCGTCGCGTCGCGCTGGCGCAGCGATGCGAGCACGCCCATCGCCGCGTACGCGGCACTCGAGTGATCCGCGATCGTGATCCCGGCGCGCACGGGCGGTCCGTCGGCGAATCCGGTCTTGGCCATCACACCCGACGCGGCCTGCACGATGTTGTCCATCGCGGGCCGGTCGGGCGCGTCGTACCCGTACCCCGAGATCGCGCAGTACACGAGCGCGGGATTGATCTCGGCGAGCTGTGCGTACGCCAGTCCGAAACCCGCCATCGCGTCGGAACGCGAGTTCTCGACGAAGACGTCGGAACGCTCGGCGAGCGAGCGAACGATGCGAGCGCCGTCGGGATGCGTGATGTCGAGCGCCACACTGCGCTTGCCCCGGCTCCGCTTCAAGAACGGGATCGACATCGCGCCGTCGACGTACTCGCGCGTGCTGCCCCCGTCGGGGTGCGCGAACGGTGGGAGCCGGCGGCTCGTCGACGTGCGGGGCGACTCCACCGAGATCACCTCCGCGCCCATCGACGCGAGCAAGAACGTGCAGAGCGGACCGGAGACGAACCGGCTGACGTCGAGCACACGTACTCCCGCCAGCGGTGCGGGACTCATTGACCGGCCTCCTCGCGCAGTCGCTGGCGCAGCACGAACTTCTGGATCTTGCCGCTCGGGGTCCTCGGGAACTCGTGCACCTCGCGGATCAGCTCCGGCCACTTCTGGCGGGCCAGCCCGGCCGCGCCGAGCGCGGCGCGCACCGCGTCGAGGTCGGGCGCGGGCGCGCCGCGCAGCATCCGGAAGTGCGCACAGCCGATCTCACCGAGACGCGCGTCGGGCGCGGCCACCACCGCGACCTCCGCCACGTCG
>CAZLEC010000804.1:0-2089 GCA_964558245.1 uncultured Burkholderiales bacterium
GCGGTGGTCGCAACGAGCATTGCTGCGGAACCGGCATCGGCGTTGCCCGACACCGGGGCCGGCGTCGTCGCGCCCGCGCACGCGTCAACGTCGCGTCCACGGAGCTCGACTCCGTCGCGATCGACGCGTCCGACTCCGTTGCTCCAACTCGCCGCAGTTGGTGACCGCGCGAATGTGGACGCACCCCGCGTCTCGGTCGCACTCGATCCGGGCTCGTCGTCGAGCCGCACGTTCGTGGTCACGAATCACAGCTCGGATCTCCGCTTGACGGTGGAGTTCAGCGCCGTCGATGCGTCGACGTCGGCGTCCGGCGCCGTGAAGTACGCGTCGTCGGCGTCGAGCGACGGACCGGCGAGTTGGGTGACGCTCTCCGACCTGATGGCAACGATCGAGCCGGGCGCGTCGGAACGCGTCTCGCTCACGGTCGAGCCTCCCGCGAACGCGCTTCCCGGCTCGGTGATCGCCGGCGTCGTCGCGAGCATCGATCACGCGGCCCGAGCCGACGATGGCTCCGCGGTTGCGGTGCACGCGTCGGTCTCGTTGCCCGTCGCGATCAAGATCAACGGCGCGCCGACCGCGCTCGTCAGCATCTCCGACGTGAGTGCGGTCAAGGACCACGGCAAGGTGTACCTCGACATCACGTTCGAGAACGCGGGCGGGACCGCGAACACGATGGTCGGGCAGGTCGATGTGACCGGTGGGCGCACCTATTCGGTGCGGACGCCGGTCGCGCCGCTGAAGCAGACGCAGGTCCGCGTGCCGTTCGCGATGCCGAACGGGGCGAAGACCGCGTCGGTGTCGGTCGCGACGCAAGACGCGGCCGGAGACCAAGCCGACTGGAGCGGATCCGTCGGCTTCGAGACGCCCACCGCGTCGCCCGCGGCGCCGGGGCAGCAGCCGAGCGGAGGCAGGCCGGCGACGGTCTCTCCGTCGGGGGCGCGGTCGCTTCCTCGGCCGGCCTTGGCCCTCACGGTGTTGGTGTTCGCAGCCGCCGCGATCTGGTTCGCCGCCGAGCTGCGCCGCAACCGCTCGCGCCGGCGTTCGCTCCCGCCCGTGCCGACGACGGCCGCCGCGTACGCCGCGTACGCCCCGGTCGTTGCCGACCCGCTCGTGGCGGTGGTCTCACAGCTGGGTGCACTCGTCGAGGCGGTCGATCGACTCGTGACGGGCATCGGCGGCGCGCCCGCGCCGGCCGAGGTTGCGACCTCGACCTCGACCTCGGATGCGGCCGCGCCGACTGCGCCGACTGCGCCGACACCGCCCCCCGTGCCGACGCCTACGGCCACCGCGCCTGCGGCAACACCGGCTCCCGCGCCCGCGCCGCCCGCCGCGCCCGCGGCGCCGCCCAAGAGCGCCGCGACCGAGCTCGCGGAGCTGGCCGCGCTCATCTCCATGCCGGCCTCGCCGAGCGTGCCGGAGTTCGACGAGAGCGATCCCTACGACTGGCCGACGCAGGCCCAGCTCGACGACTTCGCCGAGCGCCGCCGTCAGTCGCGGAACAAGCCGGAGTAAGCGCGAGCCGCGGTGTCCGAGAGTTCCGTCGATCGTGGCTCGACGTGACAACCTGACGCGATGGGCGTGTCCATACATCCGGTCAGCGATCTCGCGTCGTTGCTCTCGCTCGAACAGGTGAAGCCCGACGCGTACCTCGGGGCCGGACCGGTGCTCGGTTGGGGCCGCATCTACGGTGGTCAGGTCGTCGCGCAGGCGCTCCGTGCGGCCGGCCTCACCGTCGACGAGCACCTGCGTCCGCAGTCGCTGCACGCGTACTTCGTGCAGGCCGGCGACGAGCGTCTACCGGTCCTCTACGAGGTCGACCGAGTTCGCGACAGCGGCTCGTTCGCGACCCGACAAGTGGTCGCGTACCAAGCGCGCGGCGCCGTCCTCAATCTCATCGCGAGCTTCCACCGACCGGAGGCTTCGATCGACGTCTCGGCGATCGAGGCGCCGCCCGACGTGCCGGCTCCCGAGACGTTGCCCGACGAGCCGACCGACCTGCACTTCGAGCGCCGCAGCGTGTTGCGTCGCGTCGAACCCGAGCCCTACGAGCTCGGTTGGATGCGCGTGCCCGAGGCGCTCGGCGACGACC
>CAZLEC010000805.1:0-2086 GCA_964558245.1 uncultured Burkholderiales bacterium
AAGGCGCCACGATACGCGCGACCTGACAACCATGTCAGCCTCGTCGCCAACCGCTCCATCAGATGGAGTCATTGGGCTCACCAGGGCAGCCCAACCGCTTCATCAGATGGAGTAGTTGAGGCGGAGGCCGGGCCGCGGCCAGGGGAAGCTCACGAGGCGGCCGGTTGCCGAGAGCGTCGCGTACGCGGTCATGAGGTCGTCGCCGCCGAAGCACACGTTGGTCACCATCGGGTCGCCGAGCACCACCTGGTCGAGGACCTCCCCACCCGGGGAGATCACCGTGAGCGCGCCCGTGACGAGCGTCGCGACCACCACGTTGCCGTCTGCGTCGATGCCGAGGGAGTCGAACAGCTGCATGCCGGGCAGCCCGCACAACATCGCGCCTGCGGCTCCGACCGGATTGCGCTCGACCTCGCCGGGACCGGTCACGTTCCACACGTAGACGCGTCCGGTGTGGGTCTCGGCCGCGTACAGGCGCGTGCCGTCGGGCGACAGGCCGATGCCGTTGGGGGCGTCGGAGGGGAACACCACCTCACGAATCGAAGAACCGTCGGGCCGCGCGTAGTAGATCGCGCCGACGTGCTGGATCCGCCCGTCGCGGCGTCCGTGCTCCGTGAACCACATGCCGCCCTGCGCGTCGAACACGAGATCGTTGGGCCCGATCAGCGGGTTGCCGTCGCACTCCGTGTAGAGCACGGTGATCTCGCCGGTGGCCGGGTCGACGCGCTCGATGCGGCCACCCGAATGGTGCGCGGGCAGCTCCGTCTGCGGGATCGTGAGATTGCCGATCTCGTAGAAGTCCCAACCGCCGCTGTTGCACACGTACAACGCGCCGTCGGGCCCGATCGCCATGCCGTTCGGGCTCCCGCCGGGTTCGGCGACCGTCTCCTTGCGACCGTCTGGGAACACGCGGGTGATGCACCCGCCTTTGAGCTCCACCACGCAGACGGTGCCGTCGGGCATCCAGACCGGGCCCTCGGGGAATTGCAGCCCGGACGTGATCTCGGTGATCGTCGGTTCGCTCATGTGCCGATCTTTGCACCCGCCGCGAGCGGGCGCACGAGCATCAGAGCAGCAGCGGACGCGTAGAGGAGCCGACGTCTTCGATCGCGAGACGGTGATCGGCAACTTGCGCGACCGAGATCATCGCAATGCGGTGCTCCTGCGCGAAGAGCTCGAGATACGGGAAGCGCGCCGGCGATCCGTCGTCGTGCAGCACCTCGCAGATCACGGCGACGGGCGGGAGCCCGGCCAGGCGCGCGAGATCGACGGCCGCCTCGGTGTGGCCGCGCCGCTCGAGCACACCGCCGTCACGCGCGCGCAGCGGGAAGACGTGGCCGGGCCGCACGAAGTCGTCGGGCCGCGAAACCGGATCGAGGACGCGCCGGATCGTGAGGGCGCGATCGGCCGCGCCGATGCCCGAGCCGGCGTTGCGGTGGTCGATGGAGACGGTGAACGCGGTGTCGCAACCCGCGCGGCCGGCCGGCACCATGGGTTCGATGTCGAGCTTGTCGAGCCACGTGCCGTCGCACGGCATGCAGACCAAACCGCGCGCCCATCGGAGCATGAAGTTGACGGCTTCGGGTGTCACCCACTCGGCCGCGAGCGTGAGGTCACCCTCGTTCTCGCGATCTTCGTCGTCGACAACGAGCACCATCTCGCCGCGACGAATCCGGCGCAGTGCGTCCTCGATCGGAGTCAGGGACACCGTCACCCTCTTTCGCTGATGGACATGGGAACAACTGGAGCGTCCGCGACGGTGGAGCCGCCCGGATTCGCAGCTTTCGACGACGTGCGGCCGTCGCGCTCGGGGGTCTCGTGCAACTCGATGCCACCGGGGATGCGCACGACCATGCGGCAGCCGTGGGGCTCGCGGCGCTCGGCGTGGATGTCGCCTCCGTGCAACTCGACGATCCAACGCGCGATCGCCAGACCCAGACCGGCGCCACCGTCGCGCGAGGAGCGCGCGGAGTCGGCGCGGTAGAAGCGTTCGAACACGCGCGTGGCATCCGCGTCGGGGATGCCCGGCCCTTCGTCGACGACCTCGATGCGGGCCGAGCCGGCCGACGCGATCGCGCGCACGAGC
>CAZLEC010000806.1:0-2082 GCA_964558245.1 uncultured Burkholderiales bacterium
TCGGCGAGCGCGATCGTCGCGGGCCGGTGGGCGATGATGATCGTCGTGCGGCCCTCCATGACCTCGGCGAGCGCGGCACGGATCTCGTGTTCCTTCGTGGGATCCACCGATGAGGTCGCGTCGTCGAGGATCAGGATGCGGGGGTCGGCGAGCACCGCGCGCGCGATCGCGATGCGCTGGCGCTGGCCGCCGGAGAGTGAATATCCGTGCTCGCCGATAACGGTGTCGTAGCCGTCGGGGAGCTCGCGCACGAAGTCGTCGGCGCCGGCGAGCCGGGCCGCGCGCACGACCGCGTCCATCGACGCCTCGGGGTCGGCGAACGCGATGTTGGCGCGCACGGAGTCGGAGAACAGGAAGGTGTCCTCGAACACGAGGCCGACGGCACTCCTGACGTCGCTCAGTCGCGCTTCACGAATGTCGGCGCCGTCGACGCAGATGCGGCCCGCGTCGATGTCGTAGAAGCGCGGAATGAGCCGGGCCACGGTCGACTTGCCCGAGGCCGTCGCGCCCACGAGCGCGATCGCCTGGCCGCCGGGGATCACGAGATCGAGCCCGTCGAGGACGATCCGGTTCGACCCGTAGCCGAAGCGCACGCCCTCGAAGCGCACTTCGCCCGGACCGTCGGGGAGCGGACGCGCGTGCGGCACGTCGTGGATCGCGGGATCGGTGATCAGCACGTCGTTGATGCGGCCGGCCGCCGCGGCGGAGCGGGGCAGCTGCGCGAGCAGCATGCCGACCATGCGCAAGGGCCAGATGAGCATCAGCACGTAGAGGTTCGCGGCGACGATCGTGCCGATGCTCAGGTGGTGGTCGAGCACCTGGTGGCCGCCGTACCAGAGGATGCCGACCAACCCGAGCGCGGGCAGCAGGTCGATCTGGGGCATGAAGTTGCCGCGCAGGCGAGCCTGCTTGATCGAGTAGTCGTACACGCTGTCGGCCTCGGCGCTCAGGCGCTCCCGTTGCAGCTTCTCGGCGCCGAACCCCTTCACGACCCGCACGCCGGTGACGCTCTCCTCGACCACTCCGGAGAGATCGGAGAGCTCCTGTTGCTGCGCGAGACCGAGCGGGAACATGCGATGACTGAAGCGCGTCGCGGAGAAGTTCAACAACGGCAGCGCGGCGAGCGCGAACAACGCGAGTCCGGGGCTCTGCACGAACAGGATCACCGCGACCGCGACCATCTGGATCGAGCTCGCGATCGTCAGCGGGATCAGCAACACGACGTTGTTGATCTGCTGGATGTCGGTGTTCGCGTAGGCCATCAGCTGGCCGGTCTGCGCGCGGTCGTGGAACGCGAAGTGGAGCGTCTGCAAATGGGCGACGAGGCGCATGCGCATGTCGCGCTCGACACGCATCGCGAGGCCGAACGCGGCGTAACGACGAAGCCCGGTGCACACGGCCTGCACGGCGCCGACCCCGAGGATCAGGAGCATCCAGTCGCGGGCCGCGCCCCAGTCTTCGTTGGCCACGCCGTGGTTGATCGCCGCGCCCGCGAGCGAAGGCACGGCCACCCGGGCCGCGGCCCAGCCGAGACCGGCGAAGATCCCGCCGTTCATCATCCCGCGGTGCGCGCCGACGTTTTCGCGCATCAGCCGCCAACCGGCCTTCCGCTTCGCGCGCTCTTCGTCCACGACCACCCTCGCCGGGGCGCTTCGTGCAGCTCACGCTCTTTGCGCGGCCACGCGGCGAGACCCGCCGGCGCCCCCGGGGGGAGGCTACCAGCGGGCCACCGGAGCAGACGCTGGGATTAGGGCCGCGCGGCCCTCACGAGCGGGCAGGAGTCGGGCCGAGCCGCTGACGCTTCTCCGCGACGTGGAGCACGTCGATGATCTCGTCACCGACCAGCTCCTCGCGCTCGAGCAGCTCGTCCCGCAACGCCATGACCAGATGACGATTCACGTCGAGCATCGTGTGCACGTTGGCCTTGGCCTGGTCGAGCAGGCGCTCGACCGACGCACGCGCGTCCTCGTTGGCGAGCACCTTGCCCACGATCCCCTGCGCGATCGGACCGACCTCGACCGCTTCGAACGACACGAGCGAACCCGCCATGCCGAACGAGCCGACCATCTGCGCCGCGATGCG
>CAZLEC010000807.1:0-2079 GCA_964558245.1 uncultured Burkholderiales bacterium
ACCGCAACCGCGGCATGATCACAACCCACCCGTCCGCCCAAACGGGGGAAGCTCAGTAGGTCTGCACGGTAGGTCTGCACGCAACCTCTGCACGCAACCTCTGCACCGACGATCTTCGGCCGAGCGGAGACAAGGGACCGTGCCGCTTCAATCGACCCAACCGATTCATGGTGCTCACCGGCCGAGTTCAGGCGAAGTGTTGGTCTCGTGATCTTGTAGGTTCGCCCTAGGCGCCGATGGGGAGGTTGAAAACGATGAACGGTCGACGATTGCTGACGGTTCTCGCATTGACCTTCACGACTGCGCTGTGGGTAGCTCCTGCGCAGGCAATCGCTGCACCATCTCGGCCGAAACCTGGCTACTGGCTGGTAGGCGCGGACGGTGGCGTGTTCTCCTTTGGCGCCCCGTTCTACGGCTCCGGGGACACTGTCCGAAGCGCGTGCCGGTTCTCTCCCCAACCGCCGAGCGTCCTGAACGCTGCGTTTGGGTGCGATGCGATCGCTTCGACGCCAAGTGGAAACGGATACTGGCTCCTCAACGCCTTCACCTGGCCCACACCATTCGGCCAGGCCGGGCAGCCGCGTGGCTGCACGGGTCTGAACGGAGCGAGGGGGTCTTGGTCCGGGATCGCCTCGTCACCGACAGGGAACGGGTTCTTCCTGGCCAGCTCGAACGGAGCCGTGGTCGGATGCGGTGACGCGGTGCCGTTCGCCGGTCTGACCTCTGCGACCCTCAATGCTCCGGTGGTGGGGATGGCAGCCACCACGGACGGCAAGGGCTACTGGTTGGTCGCCTCGGATGGAGGGGTCTTCGCCTTTGGCGACGCCACCTACGACGGTTCGATGGGCGGGACACATCTCAATGCTCCGGTCGTAGGCATTGCTGCCTACCCTCCAACCGTGGCTGGCTGACTCAGCCTGGAGCCACCGCATCTCCATCGCTCGCATGAGCGTCCATGGGGCGATCGTGCCCAAGCCGCCGGACGCGCCGTCACAGATGCCGTACTGCCACGCCCGCGGCTGTTCGCACTTGGTGAACGATCAGCCGATCGAGAACGCCCCAGTGCCGGCGTTCTGAGACACCGCCGCGGCGTTGTTCGGGGATGCACGTTCTGGGACGCCGCCCGTACGCACGTTCTGTGCGGCCGCTTCGTGGCACAGAGCAGCGCCACAGGGGCACGGCATGCTCTTGACCAGACGGGGTCTCCGATCTCGCGGTCGGGCGAGCTGGAGAGCCGTCACGGTATTGGCCGGAGCGATACGGCCGGAGGTTCGTGCGCGTCGTCAAACCTAGAGTGCACCGGTCGTGATTCGGGGACGTGTTTTCTCCGTCCGGTATCTCCTCCTCGGAGCCGCTCAACCCTGGCGTGAACTAAATGAATGGCTACGAGGGCGTCGGGACGGTCTTGCGCTCTCGAGAGCCGGATTGGTGGGTTTGATCGGCTGTTCTGCGTAGGTCGCGACGCGCGGGCGCGCGGCGTTCCTGTTCGGCGACTGCGGCTTTGGATTGTTCGAGTTTTGTGAGGAGCGCAGTGAGGGTCCGTACTTCGTCGGGCCTCCAATCTGCAACGAACTTGGCGAATCGATTCAAACCGATCTGTTCGAGGTGGCGTTGCTCGTCGGTTCCTGCTGGCGTGAGCGTCACGAGGAACGAACGCCCGTCGGCCGGATTGCCGGCGACCCGCACGTAGCCGGCGTCTTCGAGTTCGCGAAGTTGGCGTGTCACGAGCGACGGGTGAACGTGGAGTTGGTCGGCGATTTCGGAGGGGCGGGTCCCCTCGCGATCGGAGACTACCTGGAGAAGTCGCAATGCGCTCGCTCCTGCGCTGCGGCGCCGAGCGTGATCGAGTCCGGCGTTCGTGGTGAAGAGGGCAACGACCATGGCCTGTACGTCGCGTTTGCTGGGCGGCATGACAGCATCCTATGTGCTTGATAGAGTCAATCAATAATCAACGACACGGCGAAGGGTGACGCATGGACGGCCGAGCTGACGACGAGCAGCCGGCCTCGGCCGGGAAGCGTCGCCGATGGTTTGTGAGTTTGCAGCCGATCTTTGAGAGCGGACGTCAGGGACGGCAAG
>CAZLEC010000808.1:0-2074 GCA_964558245.1 uncultured Burkholderiales bacterium
CGCTCCAGGTCGTTCGAGTCCATCACCCGCTCGTTGACGTCCTGGTTGGCGCGGAACGCGCCCGACTGCCACAACAGGGCGTCGACGAGCGTGGTCTTGCCGTGGTCGACGTGGGCGATGATCGCGACGTTGCGCAAATCCGAGCGCGCGGGCATGGAGGCCTCCGAGGGGGAAGCCTGCATGATACCGGGCGCCCGGACCTGCACTCGTCGTGTTAGCCCCGGCTGACCGTGAACGGGTCGGTCGCCGGATTCGTGCCCGCCCGGCCGATCGTCACCTTGCTCGCCGCCAGCACGTTGCCGTCGGAGGTGAACGAGAACGAGATCGACGGCGCGCAGTGCGTGCGGAAGTTGAGCCCGTCGATCGCGCCGTGGTTCTCGAACCGGAACGTGATCGTGTGGTGGTCGGCCGAGACGGTTCGCGAGTCGTGGCCTTCGAGCCGCACCGACGACACGCCGGCGAACCGGCCGGTGGTCACGAGCGTGCCGCTGAAGACCCGCCGCGCGTCCGTGCGGTGCGTCACCCGGAGATGCCAGCCCGTGCCGTCGTGCCACATGTACGCGCCGGCCGCGGTCTTCGGGTCGACGTTCGCGGGCCGGCCGTCGGTCCACGCCGGCCACGTGTCGTCGACGGCGCTGGCGCACCGCGCCGACCGCGGCCTGATGACGCTCGCCGAAGCGCCGGTCGGCGCCGCGAGCAGCGAGCCCGCGCCGAGCACCATCCCGATCGTGCCCAACGCTGCGATCCGCTTCCCTCTCATCGTGATCCCTCCTGGAGTCGTGGCCGACGACAGTCATCGGCACGCCCTCAACATCGCCTTGAAAGATCATGAGAACGTGAAGCCGGCGTGCGGGTCGCGCGAGCGGCTGCGGGGGTCGACCTCTACCCTGGGCGCAGTGACCGACGACATCGACATCGACCCCGATGCGACCGTCGAGCGCCGCCGACTGGACGAGGACTCCTGGGTCGACGTGACGCGCGGCTGGCTGCGCGGCGCCGACGCGCTCTACGACCTGCTCGTGTCTGCAGTGCCCTGGCGTCAAGGTCGCGTGTTCCGCTACGAGCGGTATCTCGACGAACCGCGCATGGGGAGCTGGTACTCGCGCGACACGCCGTACCCGCACCCCGCGCTCACGGCGGCCCACCGCGCGATTCAGCATCAGTACCGGGTGACGTTCGGAGGCGTCGGACTCGCGTTCTACCGCGACGGCCGCGACAGCGTCGCGCCGCACCGCGACACCGACCTCCGCTACTGCGAGAACACGGTGATCGCGATCCTCACGCTCGGCGCCCGGCGGCCGTGGGTGCTCCGGCCCCGACACCGCGACGAACGCCGCCGCGAGGACCGCACCGGCGGCCTCGATCTGGCGCCGGCCGGCGGCGACCTCCTCGTGATGGGAGGACGCGCGCAGCTCGACTGGCTCCACTCGGTGCCCAAGGTGCGAACGATCGCGCCGCTCGGCCGGATCTCCGCGCAGTGGCGCTGGACCTCGAAGACCGGCCGGCCCGAGAGCCAGCCGTCGTACCGCGCACCCCGGCAGTTCTCGCGGCCGCGGGGCAAGTAGCCGAAGTCGAGGCCGGCCGCGCTACGCCCCGGTGTTTCCGGGCTTGCCGCGGAGGTGCTCGCCCCGTTGGTAGGCCTGCTCGGCCATGCGCTCGCCGAACACGACCTCACCGGGGCTCGCGCCGTCGATGTGGCCCATGATCCCCTTGTAGAGCCGGTAGCCGACCAGCTCGAGCAAGCGGTCGGAGAACGTCGCCGCGACTTCGGCTGGGATGCCGAGATACGGGTTCTGTTGCTGGCGGACGAATCCGGGGCAGTACTGCACGTTCACCCCGAGCCGGCGCTCGCTCGCGGTCACGTTGGCGCCACCGGCGTGCCAGAGGCTGCCGTGGAACACCATCACCGATCCGGCCGGCATCTCGAGCGCGCACACGTCGACGTCGATCGGCGCGTCGGGCGACTCGGGGGTGTGCGCGAAGCGATGTGAGCCCGGCACGAAACGGGTTGCGCCGTTGGCGGCGGTGAAGTCGGTGAGCGCCCACATGCTCGTGACCATCATCGGCGGGTGCG
>CAZLEC010000809.1:0-2072 GCA_964558245.1 uncultured Burkholderiales bacterium
TTCATCGCGTCGATTTGTTCGGCCCCGTCGAGGTGCATCCACACGGCGGTCAGTATCGCGATGTCGAAACGCTCGCCTCGCTCCACGGTCGCGGACAGGTGAGGCAACGAGTCGTCTATCCACTCGATCCGCTACGACGGGTGAAGGTTACGCGCCGCGTCGCGAAGTTCGTCGACGGGCTCGACGGCGACAACACGGTCGCCGCGATCCGCAAACCATGCGGATCCTCTGCCGGTGCCCGCGCCGATGTCGAGCACGAGGCATTCGCGCTGCGGGATCAGACCGACCACGTGGCGGTACTCATCGGCGAACGGGATGCGTTCCCAAGATTGCGCGGCGTGTGCCGCGATCTCGGCATAGCCCTGCGTGCCCGGAGAGTTGCGCAAGAACGGATAATGCCCGATCGCGAGACCTGCGGCGAGCGCATAGCGGCAGATCTGTACGCGTAAGTCGATCCTCAGCGGCGGCGAGCTAACACCAGAGAGGCGGTGAGGGGGCGGACGATCCACCCGTCGTAGCGCGAGTCGATGAGGGCCTCGACCTCGGCGAGCATTGCGTCGCGGGCTTCAGGGTCGGCCATCGCCCGACTGTTCGAGTCGGTCCGCTTGAGCTCCGTGTAGCCCCGAGCCGTGTAGCGCTGGTCCCAGCGGTAGCGATGGATCGAAGGCTCTTCGAAGTCCGGCGAGGCGGCGATCTCATCGACGAACGAGGGAACAAGCTCCTCGTGCGTGGGGGCAGGTTCGTGCGTTCCCGGCAGTCCATGGCGGCTGAACACGTGACGGACCTCGTCGAAGAACCCACGGTCAGCGGGAGAAGCGACCTGGTTGAGCGCGATCAGCGCCAGGTACCCGCCGGGTCGGAGCAGGGCCGCCGGTCGGGTCATCCGCGCCTCGGGCGGCACCCAGTGATAGCTCGACGCCGCCACGACAGCGTCGAACGAGCCCGGCGCGAGGTCGACATTCTCGAAAGGCCCGATGACGACGTCGACGGTCGGGAGGTTGCGGGCGAGGACGGCTGCCAGGTGGGCACCCAACTCAACCGCAGTCACTCTTGCGCCTCGGGCGACGATGCCCTTCGTGGCTTGGCCTGTACCAGGACCAACCTCGACCACGACGGGCGACCGAGGCAGTACGGCCGCCAACTCGTCGAAGAGGTCGTCGGGGTAGCCGGGGCGCACCCTGTCGTAGAGCTCGGCAACCTCATCGAAGCCGTCGCGCCAGGCTTGTGGAAGGTCGGTCATCCACACCTTCCTAACTCATCATCTCGCATACGCGCATCTGTCGAGAACCGCTCCGTGATCGCGGACGAAGGCGCGCGTGCCATCGCGAACCCGCACAGAATGCCCTGATGGTTGAGTCTCTGTCACGCGCTGCGGTTGGTTCGTAGCGTCGAGGGTGCCGGCGGGTTGGTCTCGAGAATGCCCTGCCGCTTCCGGGTTGGCTTCCGAGCGATGAGGCCGTCTCGCCGGTTCCCGTGCTGTGGCGTGGCTCGAAACAGGAACGGCATCCCCGCATCAGGAGTGCCCGCCGCGGTGTTCCACTTCGATGTGAGGAGGCTTTGTGTTCATCATTGGGATCGATCCCCATAAGGGATCGCACACGGCCGCGGCGATCGACCGCGACGAGCAGTTGGTCGGCGAGACGTCGGTGTGTGCTGATCGTCGACAACGCGACCGGTTGTTGCGCTGGGCGGCACCGTTCGAGCCGAGGTTGTGGGCAGTCGAAGGCGCGACTGGGCATGGGGCGTTGTTGGCGCAGCAGCTCGTGGCGTCGGGCGAGACCGTCGTCGACGTGCCGGCCGCACTGTCGGCCAGAGCGCGATTGCTGGACTCGGGCCACAAGGACAAGACCGACGCGCACGACGCGCGCTCCGCCGCGATCGTCGCCTTGCGACACCGGAACCTTCGAGCGGTCACGCTTGAGGATCACCGGCAGATCTTGCGACTGTTGGCGCGTCGGCATCACCAGCTCACCGCGGCTCGGACCCGGGCGATCTGTCGGTTGCATGCAGTGCTCGCGGAGATGATCGAAGGCGGATTGTCGAAGAATCTCTCGGCGAAACGGGCTTCAGCG
>CAZLEC010000810.1:0-2069 GCA_964558245.1 uncultured Burkholderiales bacterium
CACCATGGCGTTGAACGCCTACAACAACCTGCAGAACACCCAGATGAACCTCTCGAGCAGCCTCGAGAAGCTGTCCTCTGGCTACCGCATCAACAAGGCTTCCGACGACGCGTCGGGGCTGGTCATCAGCGAGGGTCTGAAGTCACAGATCTCGGGCCTCCAGCAGGCGACCTCGAACGCGCAGAACGGCATCTCCGTGGTCCAGACCGCAGAAGGTGCGCTCTCGTCGGTGCAGTCGATGCTCCAGCGCATGCGTGACCTCGTGATCGAGTCGGCCAACACCGGCGCCAACGACACGACGGCCCGTCAAGCCGCGCAGAACGAGATCATTCAGCTCCGCAACGAGATCGACCAAGTGGCGAACACGACCTCGTTCGGCAACCAGCAGCTGCTCAACGGCAGCTTCGGCTCCCAGGCCGCACGCGTGGCGAACGTCACGACGGGTCTGGCCGGCGGTGCCGTCGTCAACTCGGCGGCGACCACCTTTGCGTTGGTGGTCGACTCCGGCGCAGCTGCGAGCCTCAGCGTGACCGTCACGGTCACCACCGGTACGTACACCACGGCGGCGTCGTACCAGGCCGAGCTCCAGAAGGACGTCAGCGCGCAGACCGCGGCCGTCGCCGGCTTCACCGGCTCGGTCACCGTCAACGTGCGTGACCTCGGCAGTGGTGCGTGGTCGGTCGAATTCGTCCGCAACTCCAACGCCACGAGCGCCAAGGTGACAACGACCGCCGTCGGCGCGAGCCTCGTCGGCATCCCGGCCGCATCGGCGACGACCACCGTCAACAACGGCGGCATCTTCCAGGTCGGCGCCAACGTGACCGCCAACGAGCAGATCCAGCTGTCGATCAGCGACGCCCGCATCAACGGCGGCACCGACGGCGCGTTCACGGCGTTGGCCGGTATCGACGTGACGAACACCAGCACCTACGCCAGCGCCCAGACCATCGTCGACGGTGCGCTCAGCGAGGTGTCGAACGACCGAGGTCAACTCGGCGCGGTCCAGAACCGGTTCCAGGCGACGATCTCGAACCTCCAGGTGACTTCGCAGAACCTCACCTCGTCGGAGTCGTCGATCGTCGACACCGACATGAGCCTCGAGATGGTCAACTTCACGAAGGACCAGATCCTCCTGCAGGCCGGTACCGCCATGCTCGCGCAGGCCAACTCCGCGCCGCAGACGATCCTGAAGCTCCTCCAGTAATCGAGCGGGGGTCACGTGCGAAGGGGACGGCTCCGGCCGTCCCCTTTGTAATTGGGCCCGGACTCGCCGCGAAGTCGCTCGCGCCGAGTGACTTCCGCCATGTTCCGCCCGGGCGCCCATTTTCTCGCTACAGGTGACCCGGGGCGCTGCCGAATCATCGCTCATCGCCAATAGCGCAACGAAGCGGTTTGTCGATACGAAATCCGGGCCTACGGATTGGGCCCCGGTTCATTCACGGAGGAACGAGCTCGATGATCATCAATACGAACACCATGGCGTTGAACGCCTACAACAACCTGCAGAACACCCAGATGAACCTCTCGAGCAGCCTCGAGAAGCTGTCCTCTGGCTACCGCATCAACAAGGCTTCCGACGACGCGTCGGGGCTGGTCATCAGCGAGGGTCTGAAGTCACAGATCTCGGGCCTCCAGCAGGCGACCTCGAACGCGCAGAACGGCATCTCCGTGGTCCAGACCGCAGAAGGTGCGCTCTCGTCGGTGCAGTCGATGCTCCAGCGCATGCGTGACCTCGTGATCGAGTCGGCCAACACCGGCGCCAACGACACGACGGCCCGTCAAGCCGCGCAGAACGAGATCATTCAGCTCCGCAACGAGATCGACCAAGTGGCGAACACGACCTCGTTCGGCAACCAGCAGCTGCTCAACGGCAGCTTCGGCTCCCAGGCCGCACGCGTGGCGAACGTCACGACGGGTCTGGCCGGCGGTGCCGTCGTCAACTCGGCGGCGACCACCTTTGCGTTGGTGGTCGACTCCGGCGCAGCTGCGAGCCTCAGCGTGACCGTCACGGTCACCACCGGTACGTACACCACGGCGGCGTCGTACCAGGCCGAGCTCCAGAAGGACGT
>CAZLEC010000811.1:0-2063 GCA_964558245.1 uncultured Burkholderiales bacterium
TGGCCGAGCACGGGCTCCCCGATTGCCGGTGGACCCCCTGCTATGACTGCGGGGTGTGTACCGACTACGCCCTCGAGCACGTGGTGGCCTCGCCACTCGCGCCCGCGGGCGGCAGCCAGGGGACGGGTCAGGACCTGGGCGCGGCGGCCCCGGGCGTTCCGGTCCGCTTCCTGGGCTCGAAGCCCCCCGCCGGCGATCCGGTGCGGGTGGGCACATGAGAGGCGGGGCCGCGAATCCCGTCCGCTTGCGCTACACGAAGCGGGGCAAGGTTCGTTGGATCTCGCACCGTGACGTCGCGCGAGCACTCGAGCGGGCGTTCCGGATCACGCAACTCCCGTTGGCGTTCACCGAGGGCTTCTCGCCGCGCCCGAAGGTGAGCTTTGGACTGGCGCTCTCGACCGGGCACGAGAGTGACGCGGAGTACATCGACCTCGTGTTCGCGGAAGAGGTCGAGCTCGACCCGCTCTCGGTGTCACTCACCGAGGCGTTGCCCGAAGGCATGGCTGTGACCGGCGCAGCACCGCTCGAGGAGCGGGCGCCGGCGTTGCAAGAAGCGGTCACCGCGGTCGTGTGGCGGGTCGAGCCCGTCGCCGCCGACGGCGCACCGATCGACGCGTCCCAACTCGCGGCACACATCGAACGTGCGCTCGCGTTGCCGGCGCTTCCGACTTCGAAGCGTCGTAAGGGCCGTGAAGTCGAGGAGGACGTCCTGCCGTACATCCGGCGGTGCGAGCTCCGAGAGACGAATCCGGTGAGCGTCGAGATGGAGCTCATCACGCAACCCCGCAGTGCCAAGCCCGGCGACATCCTCGCCGGGATCGCGCGAGCTACGGACTTTCCGGGCGGACTCGCCGAGGCCCAGGTACTGCGTACCCATCAATGGATCGAGCGCGACGGCACGCGGTTGGAACCGCTGGAAGCCGACACGCGCCCGCGTGCGCTGGAGGCGCGCGCGTCATGAGAGAAGGCATCGATGTCCGAAATCGAACGCTCCGACACCGGAGCAATCACCGAGTCGCCGACCCTGTTGCCGGCGCACGGTGCCGAACCGTCGCCGAACGGTACCCGCGAGCGCGCGACGCGGCCTGCTGTTGAGTCAGTCGCGCCCGTAGTACCGGACGCCCCCGAAGCCGAACGCGAACCCGACGGGGGCGGCGGTGAGTCGCGAAGTGCGTCGGCGCCCGTCGAGCTCGGGCCCGACGGCCTGCCCAAGAAGCGTCGGCGGCGAGGTTCGCGCGGCGGGCGGGGACGCAAGAAGCCGGGTACGGGAACCGGCGGCCCGGGAACGGCCGGCGCGGCCGACGACGCCGACTCGGAGACCCTGAGCGGCAGCGAGGACTGGACTGCGGCGGAGGCCGACCGCGGGCTCACCGACGACGACGTCGCCGAGCAGGCTCGCGAAGACGCCGGCCTCGCCGCGCCGCCGGCCCGCACGAGAGCGCCTCGCGCGCCGCGAGCCACTTCGGTTCCGCCGCGCGGCGCGGCCGCGGCGTCGGATTCGGCCGGCGCGCCCGCACGACCGCGGGTCGGTGACACCCGGCCGGGAACACCGGCGCCGGCTGCCGGCGGGAGCTCCGCCGACGACGGAGCCGAGGGACCGGCGAAGAAGCGTCGCCGGCGCCGGGGTGGTCGCGGGCGTTCCAAGACCGGCGGTGCGGAGCGCACCGACGGCGCGCGTCCGGAGCGCAAGCCGCAGCGATCGGGCGCGGCCCCGGCCGGACGCTACGTCGACGCGGGTGCGCAGCTGACCGGAGTCGACGTCGACGGCACCGCCCTCCTCGACTCGCTCGACAGCGCGACCCTCGCCCGCCGGAGCGGGTCGCATCGCAAGGGCCGTCCCGCGGGCCGCTACCTGATGGTCGTGCACCAGCGTGACGACAAGATCGCTCACATCTCCGTGCTCGAGGGCCGCACGCTGGTTGAGCACTACGTGTCGATGCCGACCGACGACACGCTGTCGATCGACGGCAACATCTACCTCGGCCGCGTGCAGAACGTGCTTCCAGGAATGGAGGCCGCGTTCATCGACATCGGCACGCCGAAGAACGGCGTGCTCTACCGCG
>CAZLEC010000812.1:0-2060 GCA_964558245.1 uncultured Burkholderiales bacterium
CGCGAGGGTGAGAACCAACAGGCCGCAACGAACGACGTTGGCATCGACGCCGATCGAGTCGCCGAGCCCGGCGGCCACGCCCGCGACGATGCGCCCGTCGTGCCGGCGCACGAGCCGTTGCCGTTCGAAGCTCACAACACGATGATCGCACCGCGACCGCCACCGGCGGATCGGGACCAACCCGTACCCGCGGGCCCCGGCTCCGGGAGCGGCTCGGGGATCTCCCCGATGGCGGCCCGGCCCGGGCGAGCGCACGATCCGGGCATGAACAGCACACCTCCCGGCACCGGACCCAGTGGAAGCTCCACCTACCGCCAACCGCCCCGAACGCCGTGGCGATTCGTGCGCCGTGAGCGTGGTCGGATGCTCGCCGGCGTCGCGACGGGCATGGCCGACGCGTTCCACATCGACGTCGTCGTGATGCGCGTGATCTGGGTGGTCGCGGCGCTGGCGTCGTTCGGCGTCGGTGTCGCCGCCTACGCGATCTGCTGGCTCGCGTTCCCGAGCGACGAGCACCCGGCGCCGCTCGGCGACGTCTGGCACGATCACTCCGGCTTCCGTGCGCGCAACGCCGGATTCATCGTGGGCCTGGCGATGCTCGGCCTCGGGCTCGTCATCGTGTTCGGTCAGCTGTTCCGGCCGTTGCGGCACGGCGGCAGCATCGTGTGGTCGTTGGTGCTCATCGGCGGCGGCCTGGCCGTGCTGCTGCTCCGCCATCCCGAAGACGACCCGAACGACCTCCCGGGTCCGCCCGCTCGACCGGCGTGGACTCCGGGACCAACCGCGACCACCACACCGGCCGAGCCGGCGAGTGGCACCGACACCGAGCCCGGACCCGACGCGGACCCCACCGGCACGACGCCGCCGCCCGGGTCACCGTCGGCGTCGTGGGACCCGCCGACCACACCGAGCGCGGCCGTCCCCCCGATGCCGCCGATCCCCCCGAGCGCATGGACGCAGTCCGCGCCGTGGCCGGTCGCCCCGACCCCTCGCCGGCGCCCACCTCGCCCGCGTTCGTTCCTCACGCCGCTCACCTGCAGCCTGCTGCTCATCGGCGGCGGCGTGGTGACACTCCTCGACGACAACGGCACGACGCACCTCACGGCCGCCGAGATCCTCGCCGGCGCGTTGTGTCTCGTCGGCGTCGCGCTCGTGCTCTCGACCTGGTTCGGACGCGCGCGCGGGCTGCTGCCGATGGGCATCCTGTTGCTCCTCGTCACCCTGCCGGCCGCGACGATCGACGTACCGCTCACGGGCGGCACGGGGAATCACGAGTACCGGCCGGTCACCCGATCCGAGATCCGCCCGAGATACGAGATGGGCATCGGCCGGCTCAACCTCGATCTCGGCGCCGCTCCGCTCGCGGGCCACACCACGCACGTGCACGCGCAACTCGGGATCGGCGAGATGATCGTCGACGTACCGAGCACGGTGCGCGTCGTCGTGCACGCACACGCCGGCGCCGGCTCGGTGCGCCTGTTCGGCGGCAACGAGGGCGGCTGGCCCGAGCGCCAGACGCGCACCGCACCGGGCACGGGCGCCGGTGAGCTCGACCTCGACCTGCGCGTCGGCGCCGGCGACATACAGGTCCGGCGGTTCGACGCCCTCGGCGCCGAGACCCTGCTCCCGGAGGCGATTCGATGACGAAGCACCCGACCGACCTGCTCGCATTGCTGTTCGGCCTGGCGTTCACGATCGCGGGTGCGATCGTGGTCGTCACCCAGGCGACCAGCTTCGACGTCAGCCCGCAATGGGGCGCGGCCGTGGGCCTGATCGTGCTGGGTGTCGTCGCGCTCGCCGCGACCGTCGCCCGAGCCGGCCGCGACGGGATCGCACGCGTGCCGGGCGACGAACCGGTCGCGCCGCTCAGCCCCGAGGATCCAACCGACTGACGATCTCGCCGAGCGGCACGTCTTCGCGCGTGCCGGTCGAGCGGTCCTTGCGCTCCACGATCCCCTTCGCCAGACCCTTCGCCCCGACCACGATCTGGGTCGGCACGCCGATCAGGTCGGCGTCGGCGAACTTCACGCCCGGGCTCACGTCGCGGTCGTCGTAGAGCA
>CAZLEC010000813.1:0-2058 GCA_964558245.1 uncultured Burkholderiales bacterium
GTTCGTGCCGGTGACCACGAACAGGGGGCCCGACACCTCGAAGTCGGAGCGCGACCTCCCCGCCTTGGCGAGCCCCCGCTCGATCGCCGGGAGGGTGACCTCCTTCACGTACCGCTCGGTCGTGAAGCCGTGGATGATCACGCCGTCGGCGACCTCGCCCGCGACTTCGGTCATCAGCTCGCCCACGGCCGCGAGCAACACCTTGGGCGGTCCGTACGGGTTCGGGCCCGGACTGAAGAACGGCGTCATCAGCGTGTGCGTGTAGAAGTCGCCGCGGAAATCGAGCTTGGAGCCATCCGACCACGAAGCCCAGATCGCCCGCATGGCGAGGATGTATTCGCGCATACGGGCCGCCGGGTGCGACCACGGCATCGAAAATCGGCGCTCGATGTGGGGCTTGATCTGCGAGCCCAGGCCGAGAAAGAACCGGCCCTTCGAGTGACGTTGCAGATCGTTGGCGGTGTAGGCCGTCAGCATCGGAGTGCGCGCGAAGGCGACCGCGATGCCCGTGCCGAGCTCGATCCGCTTCGTGTGCTCGGCCGCGATCACCAGCGGCAGGAACGGATCACTCCCGGTCTCCGCGGTGATCAACCCGTCGTACCCGAGCTCCTCGAGCTCGCGCGCTCTTGTCGCGATGTCTTCGAGCGCGTTGGCCATGATTCCGGTGTCGACTTTCATGCGCGAGACCCTACTTCGACACGTCGCGGCCTCGCACCCTGCAGATGCCGCACGGCGACGCCGACCGCGGCGCGCGGAAGCGCGGAGTTTCCGTGACCGCGCGTTTCCTTTTTCCGGGCATGGACGATGACTCCGATAACAGCGGGTCACGCGACACGCGCGGTCCGCACGACGGATCGGTAGACGCGGCACCGGATTGCGGGGGGACATGAAAACAAGGCGGATTTCAGCGGTCGTCGTCGGGGTGGCGCTCATCGCAGCCCTGCTCACCGTCGTTGCGAGCTCGGCCACCGCCACTTCGGCGACGCCGACCTGTGCGGTGCAGGTCGACAACCACTGGCCGGCGTACGCGCAGGGCCGGCCGGCGGGGATCGATCCCCACACGACGTCGGCGATCTACATGTGGCACGACAGCAGCAACTGGCACATCCGCGTGACGCACCGTACGACGAATCTGCGTTCGTTCAGCGGGCAGCTGACGACCGCGGGCACCTTCACCGCCGTGCACGCCGTTCACCTCGAGAAGAGCGACCAGTTCCAAGTCTCGAGCGACAAGCACAGCATCACGTTCTTCTTCAAGAACTACGGCGCCATCGACGGCGTCGACTTCGCGACACACTGCGCGCCGTCGATCAAGTTCGCGCTGCAGTCCGACGGTCAGACGAGCCCACCGAGCAAGATCGTGATCGGCCAGGGCGCGAGCCACCCGTCGAGCGATCCGTTCGAGATCGACCGCGTGCCCAACGCCACGACCACCACCGTGCAGGTCACCACCACGACGTCGGCCTGCCAGGCCGTGACCGACGACCCGTGGCCGGCGTGGGTGCAGGGCCGGCCCCCGGTCGACCCCACGCTGACGTCGACGATCTTCATGTGGCACTCCGACGGTTGGCACATCCGGGTGACACACCACGGCAGCAACCTCCAGTCGTTCAGCGGGCAGCTGACGACCGCGGGCAAGTTCTCGAAGACGCACGCCGTGAACCTCGAGAAGGACGACCAGTTCGTCGTGTCGCCCGACAAGCACGGGATCTCGTTCCTGTTCAAGAACTACGGGTCGAACGACGGCCTCGACTTCTACACGTCGTGCGCACCGTCGATCACGTTCACGTTCCAGTCGGACGGCCAAACCAGCCCGCCGGCCAACATCGTGATCGGGAGCGGGAGCGTGCGCCCGACGAGCAACCCCTTCCAGGTCACGCGCACGTCGACCGGACCGACGCCGCCGGCCTGATCACGACGAACACCCGAGGCGCGAGTCCGGATCGTCAGTCGGAGACGATCCGGATTCGCGCCTTGTTTCATTTGGTTTTCGCGGGTTTCGATGTCTCACCCCCTCTGTATTGTCGGTCGTATGGACACGGAGGTTCGGGGGTTCGC
>CAZLEC010000814.1:0-2057 GCA_964558245.1 uncultured Burkholderiales bacterium
GCCGTACTGGGATAGGTAATAGCGACGTTGAGCAGCGCCATCCGCTCCTTTGGCACGCCAACACCGATCCGCGAGTCGTGAGTCTGAATCGGGCTGAGGGGTTTCCACTTCCTGCGGCCTGAATGCGGCCTAGAGGCGGCCTGCGGCCGCATCTTCCCTGGTCAGAGCGGTCGCGACACAGTGTCCGGCGTACAGGCTGACTCGCCACCAATTAACGGCCTGGGCTGAGAGCACGTACGGCAGCACCGGCCGGAACTGAATCGACGTCAATACCTATCGAGGAAACCCGCGATCCGTCGACGCTCGTCGTGAGATGCATTCGTGTAGGGGATTCGGACCCGAACGATCGACGGGTCGAGATGGCCACCAGCAAGCAACGCGTCGCAGAATACGAAGTCCTTGTGGCGCCCCGCGAGCAACTTGGAGGCGCAAAGGTCGTACGCCTCGAGGCAGAAGCCCGTCACGCCGTTCGTGTTTTCGTTGCAGATTGGGATAAGGCGTGCTTCCCATTCGGCCGGCAATCTTGCAGTACCCGGTTCGACACCGTCGGCATAGACGCCGTGCGTCTCCTGGAAGCGTGAGGCCTCGCCCATGTTCCCGGAGATTTCGAGTGCCTTCTCCCCATCCGGATCGTCGAGCGGCAACAGGTCGGCCTCGACGGAGGCCACTGCCGGCGCCGGTAACCCGTCAGGAAACGTTGCGAGGATTGCCTGACTTCCGATGACGACAATGCGATCTTCGCCGAGAAGTGCGCCGGCCGCTCTTATCAGATGCTCGAGCTGATCGCGCCTCACCGTACGGAGCGAACGAGTTCTCGCCGTTGGTCGTCGGGCACGACTCCAGCGAAGGGCGTCACGTTGCGCAGGTCACGCGCACGCTCGTCGAGCGACGTAAGCGTCATGAGCAGCTGCTCGAACGGTCCGTCAAGGAGATGGCTCCATGCGTTGAGGTAAACCGACGCAGATCCGTCGGAGTTGGCACGACGCATCGTTTCGATGTTCCTCAAAGCGTGCGCGCGCACGTTGACTTCGTCGCACAGCCACCTCTGCGCGACAAGGCAGTGGATGGCGAGACTCACCCGATCCTTCCGGCTCAGCGGTGAATGCGCCGGCTCGAAATATCGCGTGAGGTCCTCGCGACGAATCCGGCGATGCGTTCCCACCTTCCGATGACGAACCTCGCCGCGATCGCAGAGCTCGACGATGTACTGCCGCGACACGCCAACCAGGTCCGCGGCCTGCGATGTCGTGAGCTCCTTCTCGGAGAGCGCCGTCATCGGATATTCCATGGCCACCAGGATACGCCGTAAACGCGATAAACGCAACAAACGCTATAAACACAAGCGTTGGGTCTGGACCTGCCTCGCCTGAAGCGGCCTGAATGCGGCCCCAGCAATGCGTCTCCGCTGGTCAGAGCACGGCCGGCACTGTGTGCGGCGTACAGGCCGACTCGCCACCACTTCTCGTCGACACCGCTGACCTGCGGAAACGCGATCCGCAGTCGTTCGTTTTCGCTTGGAATCGCGCCTTTTTTCGAGCCCCCGAGGCCTGACCGCGGCCTGGAATGCGTCGCGGCGCGCATATTCGCTGGTCAGCGTCGTGAGAGTCCGTTACCGGGGAGACTGTGCGAAAAAACGCCCCGCGGTCCGCCGCGCGCCGATCGCGTTTCGTTCGCATGAGCAAGATCAACTGCGCCCTGCCGGACGCAGGTTCGGTCGGAGCAATACTGTGTCGACCCCCACCGATCGCCAGTTCTCGCGCGTCGGAGAACGACGTCAACAAGTCAGCACGCGACGGCCGATCCAAACGTGCACCACTACCCCGCGTAGCTCATCTATCCGGACCGTCCTCGATCGGCGCTTCGAGAATCGCGGTCGCCGTGGCGAAGTCATCACGCACCTTCAGAGGACCTCGGCGCCGAATGCGATATCGAAGCCGGCGCCGTTGCGTGCCAGGCCCACCAGGAGGATGCCGGCCCATTCGAGGACGTAGGCCATCTCGATCCCTCCTGCGTCGAGGGGCCGCATGTCCAAGCTCTCCAGAAACGCCGCGACACGT
>CAZLEC010000815.1:0-2052 GCA_964558245.1 uncultured Burkholderiales bacterium
TCAGCCGCAAGGAATGGGGCATCGAATACAACATGGCGCTCGAGGCCGGCGGCGTGGTGATCGGCGACAAGGTGAAGCTCAACATCGACGCCGAGGCCGTTCTCCAGAAGTAAAGGTTCACGCGGCGACGACGGGCCGGGGACGATCCCCCGGCCCGCAGTCGCGTGCAAGCATGCGCGGTATGGACATCGATGCACTCCTCGGGCGCATGACCCTGGACGAGAAGCTCGCGCAGCTCGGTTGCGTGTGGTGCACCGCGCTCGTGCGAGACGACGGGTTCTCGAGCACCGCCGCCGACCGGCTGCTCGCCGACGGCATCGGCGAGATCACCCGGATCGGCGCGACGACCGGCCTCCGGCCCCGCGAGCGCGCCGCGTTCACGAACGCGATCCAGCACTACCTCCTCGAGCACACGCGGCTCGGCATTCCGGCGATCGTGCACGAAGAGAGCACGGCCGGACTGTGCGCGCGGGACGCGACCCAGTTCCCGCAGGCGATCGGTCTGGCCTCCACGTGGGATCCGGATCTCGTCCGGCGGATCGGCGTCGTGATCCGCGAGCAGATGGTCGCGACGGGAGCGCGGCACACGCTCGCCCCGGTGCTCGACATCGCGCGCGATCCACGATGGGGGCGGGTGGAGGAGACCTACGGAGAGTCGCCGTATCTCGCGGGCCGGCTCGGCGTCGCGTACGTGAGCGGCGTGCAGGGCGACCTCGCGACGGGCGTCGCCGCGACCGGCAAGCACTTCCTCGGCTACGCGCTCTCCGAGGGCGGGCTCAACCACGCACCGGTGCAGCTGGGGCCGCGTGAGTTGCGCGAGGTGTTCGCAGAGCCGTTCCGCGCCGCGATCGCCGAAGCCGGTCTCGCGACCGTCATGAACTCGTACGCGTCGGTCGACGGGCTGCCGTGCGGCGGGTCGAAAGCGATCCTCGACGACCTCCTCCGCGGCGAGCTCGGCTTCACGGGCGCAGTGGTCGCCGACTACTCCACGACCGACCTGTTGATGACGCATCACCGCGTCGCCGCGACCAAAGGCGAGGCAGCCCGGCGCGCGCTCGAAGCCGGGCTCGACATGGAGCTCCCGCAGCTCGACTGCTACGGCGCGCCCCTCCGCGACCTCGTCGAGTCGGGCGAGGTCGACGGGGCGCTCGTCGACCGGTCGGTGCGACGCGTACTCGAGCTCAAGAACGCGCTCGGGCTCTTCGAGCAGCGGTTCGTCGAGGAGGACGCGGCCGCGCTCGCGTACGGCCGGCCGGCAGACCGCGCGCTCGCGCGTGAGGCCGCGGTGAAGTCGCTCACGCTGCTGCGCAACGAGGGCGGCCTCCTCCCGCTCGCACCCGACCGACGCATCGCGGTGATCGGGCCCGCGGCCGACGACGAACGCCTCTTGCAGGGCGACTACTCGTATCCCGCGCACACCGAGATCGTGCAGCCGCGCGACCGCGACGGGCAGCTCATCGAGCGCGCCGGCGACTTCGCGCCCGGTCCGTACTACCCGGTGTCGGTCACCCCGCTGGCCGGCATACGCGCGATCGCCCGCAACGTCACGTATGCCAAAGGCGCGGGCGTCCGGTCGACGAGCACCGACGGCTTCGAACACGCGGTCGCCGACGCGGCGGCAGCCGACGTCGCGATCTGCGTCGTCGGCGGGCGGTCGGGCCTCATGCCCGACTGCACGAGCGGTGAGTTCCGCGACGTCAGCGATCTCGGGCTGCCGGGTGTGCAACAGCAGCTCGTGGAGGCGGTGGTCGCGACCGGCACGCCCACGGTCGTCGTCGTGGTGAGCGGCCGCGCGCACGCGCTCGGGTGGATCGCCGAACACGTTCCGGCGCTGCTGTACGCGTGGGTGCCCGGCGAGGAGGGCGGCGCCGCGATCGCCGACGTGTTGTTCGGGATCGAGTCACCGTCGGGCCGACTGCCGATCTCGTTGCCGCGCAGCGCGGGTCAAGTGCCGATCCACCACGACCACCGAGCGGGCGGCGGCCGCAGCCAGATCTTCGGCGACTACGTGGACGCGCCGGCGTGGCCGTTGTACTGCTTCGGGTCCGGCCT
>CAZLEC010000816.1:0-2050 GCA_964558245.1 uncultured Burkholderiales bacterium
GCAGCGGATGCAGAGGTCTTCGTCGAGGAGCAGGACCGATTGTTCGGGGCTCCCGAGCCCGACATCGTCGGCGCGCGCGATCGTGATGCAGTTCGGGGGACATACGTCGACGCAGAGCCCGCAGAGGATGCACAGCTCGGGGGAGAGCATCACGTTGTCGAAGCAGCGCAGGCAGCGCAGCCCTTCGAGACGCGCTTGCGGCTCGTCGTAGCCGATTTCGACCTCGCCGAATCCGACGCGTCGTTTGGTGGGAGTCGCCGGGATCCGCTGGCGGGGGATCGCGTCGTAGTCGCTGTCGAGGCGGCGGAAGCCGGTACGCAGCTCGACCCGGACCTCGTGCGAAGTCGTTGGCGGCGGGGAGGCGCCGGTCAGCGCGCCGTGGATCGAAGCTGCCGCGCGCCGTCCGTCGGCGATCGCGTCGATCAGGTTCCTCGGCCCGCGCGCGACGTCGCCCCCGGCCCAGATGCGGGGATCGGACGTACGCATCGAGTCGGGATCGATCTGCACGCCGCCCGCCCGGCTGCGCTCGAGCTCGATGCCGGCGCCGAGGAAGCTCACGTCGGCGCCCTGTCCGACCGCGAGGATGACGGTGTCGGCCGGTATCACGCTCTCGGTCCCGGGTTGGAAGGTCGGTGCGAACCGACCTTCGGCGTCGAACACCGACGACACGGCGATCGTCTCCAGGCCCGTCAACTTCGTGTCGCCGACGAAGCGGTGCGGACCTTGCCGGTACACGATCCGGATGCCTTCACGCTCGGCCTCGTCGATCTCCTCGGGATCGGCCGGGATCTCTTCGGGCGACTCGAGCGCGACGATCGTGACGTCGAGCACTCCCGCGCGGCGCGCTTCGCGCGCGACGTCGAGCGTCGTCGTCATCGCGCGCCGGGCATCCTCTTGGGAGGTTGCTGCCATCGGGACCGGCGCGGGCGGGGCGGCGCCCGTGGAAGCGGCGCGCAACGCAGTGCGTGCGGCGTCGAACGCGACGTTCCCGCCACCCACGACCACCACGCGCGCCCCGAGCTCGACGCCGAAGCCCTGGTTCACGTTCAAGAGGTACTCGACGGCCCGCAGGACGCCGTCGAGCTCGTGACCGGGCAGGTCGAGCTCGCGCCCGACACCAGTGCCGACCGCGAGGAACAGCGCGGCGTGCCGGTCGAGAAGACTCGAGATGGAGTGCGTGTCACCGACACGGGCGTTCGTCTCGACGAGGATGCCGAGCTCGATGATCGCGTCGATCTCACGGGTGATGAGCGCGCGAGGGAGCCGGTACTCGGGAATGCCGAGCACCATCATGCCGCCGAGGCGGTCCTGGGCTTCGTACACCGTCACGGGATGGCCTGCGAGGCGCAGGTCGCACGCGGCGGCCAGTCCCGCGGGCCCGCCGCCGATCACGCCGACACTCGGACCCGTTGCCTCGGGAACGTCGTCGTGTGCCGCGTGCCACAAGGTGTTGGCCGCGAAGCTCTCGACGCCGAAACGCTCCGTGACGAATCGCTTCAGCGCGCGGATCGAGACGGGGGCGTCGACGGATCCTCTTCGACACGCGCGCTCGCAGGGTGCGGCGCACACCCGCCCGCATACCGAGGGGAACGGATTGGGCGCGCGGGCGATGAGGTACGCGTCCTCGAAGCGTCCCTCGGCGATAGCCGTCACGTACGCGCCGGCGTCGGTGTTCACCGGGCACGCGGCCCGGCACGGTTCGTTCGCCCACAGCCACTCGGCGCTCGGTACGGCGGGAGTCGGCATCAGATGATTTTCCGGCGCTGGAGTTGTCTCAACGCCCACGCCATCACGAGCAGTACGACGAAGAACATCGTGGTGGCGACGGCAACGAGGCTGCCGTGCGTCTTGCCGTGGAGCTTCGTCATGACGGCGTTGGGGGCGTACACGAGCAGCGCGATCCCGACAACGACGATCACCACCGCGGTGATGGTCGCGCGCAGTCCACCGATCGGAGGAGTTCCCTTGGTGTCGTCAGTCATGTGGTCAGCTCACCGTGAAGGGGGCGCGCATGCCTTTGCCGTAGTGCTGGGCGATGTTGCAGACGATG
>CAZLEC010000817.1:0-2049 GCA_964558245.1 uncultured Burkholderiales bacterium
GCGACGGTCGCGAGGCATTCGTCGAGACATCCCTCCTTCATGCCCTGCGTCGGGATGACGGATCGCTGGCGTTCGAGGTCCGGCTGCGAGAGCGCGCCCGCGTTCGCGTGCGGCAACAGACCGGTCTCGTCGAGCACGTGACTCGCCGCCTCGACCAGGTAGTCGACGGTGGATGCGTAGCCGTGCCCGGCCAGCCACTCGGCCGCCTGCGGGTACCGCTCCTCGGGCGCCTCGCCCAACGTGAACAGGGCCTCCCAGCAGCCGAGCTCGGCGCCCCGGCGCGCGATCGCGAGCACGTCGTCGAGCGCGAGATACGGGGCCGCGACGCGCGCGGGCGCCTTCGCGAACGTGCAGTACCCGCATCGATCCCGGCACAGCATCGTGAGCGGCACGAACACCTTCGGCGAGTACGTGACCCGGCGGCCGAACTGCGCGTCGCGCTTCGCGGCGGCTGCAGCCATCAGGTCGGCGAGCGGCCTCGACTCCAGCTCCCGGCGCTCGGTCATGCCAGCCTCCGGCGCTCGGTCATGGGGCAGGACCTTACTGCGCGCCCAGCGCCGCACCGTCGCCCAGCCAGAGCACGCGTTCGCCCCGGATGCGGGCACCCGGCAGGTCCTCGCCGGCGCGAATCCGTTCGACCGCATCGCGTTTCTCCGCACCCGCGACCGTCACGACGACCAGGCGCGCCCGCGCGATCGCGGGGAACGTGAACGTCAGGCGGGGGAGCGGATGCGCGTCGTCTCCCGCCGCGACCACGAGGCGCTCGGTCTCGTCGAGCGTGACGCTCCCGGGGAACAGCGAGGCGGTGTGGCCGTCGGGGCCGAGGCCGAGGTGCACGAGGTCGATGGGCGGCGCGGCCCGCACGAGCGCGTCGTAGCGCCGCGCCGCCTCTTCGATCGGAACGGGCTGGTACATCGAGTGGATCGCCTTCGGCTTCACCGTGTCGAGCAGCGCGCGGCGGGCGAGGTTCTCGTTCGAGTCGGGATCGTCGGGCGGGACGAACCGCTCGTCGCCGAAGTACACGTCGACGCCGGACCAGTCGAGACCGGCGATGCGCAACGCGGTGTAGCACTGCTCGGCGGTCTCGCCGCCCGAGAGCGCCACCGAGCGGGGCGATTCCCGGGCTACGAGCCGGGCGAACGCGAGCGGAACGTCGTCGACGATCTCGACCGTGCCGGAAAGGGGAGCGTCGGAGCGTGTCACATCTGCCATTCTTCCCCTTCGTGGACCGCGACACCGTTGATGTGTACGAAGGGCGAGCGCAGGACTGGGTCGACCAGAAGATCCGCCCGATCCCGGCCTCGCTCGCAGCGTTCGCCGCCCGGGTGCCCAGTGGCGCGTTCCGTCTCGATCTGGCGTGCGGTCCGGGCTGGCACACGCACGGCCTCGGCTCCCCGGCGATCGCCTGCGATGCGGCGAAGGCGATGCTCGATCTCGTCCCGCGCTACGCGCCCGACGCGCCGAGAGTGGTGGCCGACCTCGAGATGTTGCCGTTCGCGCGCGGCGCGCTCGGCGGCGCGTGGGCCCACAAGTGCTACATGCACATCGCCGCCGATCGGGTACCCCTCGCGCTGGCCGACCTGCACCGTGCGATGCAGGTCGGGGGCGCGCTGCACATACACCTCACGTCGGATCGCCTCCGCGCCGACTTCGACGATCCGTTCGCCGGCCGGCACTTCGACGGTTGGCCGCTGCCGCGGCTGATCGACGTGGTGATCGGCGCCGGCTTCACCATCGAGAGCACCTTCGACGACGGTGAGGAGTGGATCGACGTGGAGGCGACGCGTGCACGCACGCTCGCCGACACCGTCGGCACGGACATGCGGCTGCTGATCGTCGGACTCAATCCCAGCGAGTACTCGGCCGACGCCGGCCATGGATTCGCGCGTCCGGGCAACCGCTTCTGGCCGGCCGCGCTCGAAGCCGGCATCGTGACCCGTGCGCACGATCCGGTGCACGCCCTCCGCGTCGACTGCATCGGCATGACCGATCTCGTGAAGCGCGCGACACCGCGCGCCGACAACCTCACCCGCGACGAGTTCGTGCAAG
>CAZLEC010000818.1:0-2042 GCA_964558245.1 uncultured Burkholderiales bacterium
TCGAAGCCGACCTGCCGACGCTGTGCGACCTCGAGATCCGCAACGTCGGCAAGCCCCGGTCGATCATCGACTTCGAGATGGACCTCACCGTCGACAACTGGCGCTTCTTCGCGGCCGGCGCACGATTACTCGAGGGACGCGCCGCGGGTGAGTACATGGAAGGGCACACGTCGTTCCTGCGCCGCGATCCGATCGGCGTGATCGCGTCGATCGCGCCGTGGAACTACCCGCTCAACATGGCCACCTGGAAGGTCGGCCCGGCACTCGCGGCCGGCAACACCGTGGTGCTGAAGCCGTCGGAGCTCACGCCGCTCAGCGCGCTGCGGTTGGCCGAGATCACGGCCGACATCCTCCCGCCGGGCGTGCTCAACGTCGTGACCGGCGACGGCGAGCACGCGGGCGCCGCGCTGGTGTTCCATCCCGACGTCGCGATGGTGTCACTCACCGGCGACGTCGCGACCGGCCAGGCCATCGCGCGCGCCGCGGCCGACTCGCTCAAGCGCGTACACCTCGAGCTGGGCGGCAAGGCACCCGTCATCGTGTTCGACGACGCCGACGTCGAGGCGCTCGTCGCGACCCTCACCGAGACCGGCTACTACAACTCCGGCCAGGACTGCACGGCTCCGTGCCGCGTGCTCGCGGGGCCGAACGTGTTCGACGGCATCGTGAGCCAACTCACCGAGTCGGTCGGCGCGATCAAAACGGGAGACCCCACCGCCGACGACACCGCGATGGGCCCGGTCGTGTCAGCCGACCAACTCGCACGCGTGGCCGGCATGGTCGATCGCGCGCGCACCGCCGGAGCCGAGGTCACGACCGGCGGCAACGCACGGGGCGGCGACGGCTACTTCTACGAGCCCTCGGTCGTGGTGAACCCGGCCCAGGACTCCGAGATCGTGCAGCGCGAGGTCTTCGGCCCGGTGGTCACGGTGCAGCGATTCTCCGACGAGGACCAGGCACTCACCTGGGCCAACGACGTGCGATACGGGCTGGCCTCGAGCGTCTGGACCCGCGACGTCGGCCGCGCGATGCGGATGGCGAAGCATCTGGAGTTCGGCACGGTGTGGGTGAACGACCACATCCCGATCGTCTCCGAGCTCCCCCACGGAGGATTCAAGCAATCGGGTTACGGGAAGGACATGTCGATCTACGCCATCGAGCACTACACGGAGATCAAGCACGTGATGGTGAAGCTGTGACCACCGGCGGCACCGACCCGCTCAGCGTGCGAGCGCGCGAGATCGCGGCGATCGAACTCGGCCGGCTCATCGACGCGACGCCGGTCTCGCACGCACTCTTCGAGCGCGCCAAGCTGTCGATGCCGCTCGGTGTCGGTTCGTCGTTCCAGGTCGGTGATCCGTACCCGATCTATCTGAGCGAAGGTCGCGGCGCCAACGTGTGGGACGTCGACGGCCATCAGTATGTCGACACGCACGGCGGCTTCGGATCGATGGTCGTCGGGCACGCGCACCCGAAGATCATCGAGGCGATCGAGCGCGCCGTGCGTCACGGCTCACACTTCGCGGCGCCCACCGAAGAGGCAGTGCTCTTCGCGGAAGAGTTGTGCCGTCGGTTCAAGCTCGAGCAGGTTCGCTTCGCGAACTCCGGAACCGAAGCGACGATGAGCGCGATCCGCGTCGCGCGCGCGGCCACCGAGCGCGACGACATCGTGAAGATCGAGGGCTCGTATCACGGGCACCACGATCCCGTGATGTTCTCGGTCGTGCCGAACGCCGATCTGATGGGCGGTCGCGAAGCACCCGCGTCGGAGCCGATGTCGCTCGGCGTGCCCAGCTACCTGCGCGGCCACACCCACGCAGTCCCGTTCAACGACTTGACCGTGCTCTCGAAGCTGCTCGACGACATCGGCGACACGATCGCGTGCCTGATCATCGAGCCGGTGATGATGAACATCGGCATCGCGGAACCGGAACCGGGCTACCTGGCCGGCCTGCTCGAATTGCTGCACCGGCACGGCGCCCTGCTCATCTTCGACGAGGTGAAGTCGGGCGCGACGATCGCCGCCGGCGGCGCGATCGAGC
>CAZLEC010000819.1:0-2041 GCA_964558245.1 uncultured Burkholderiales bacterium
CGCAGAGCACGGCCGCGCCGCGCCGAACCGCGCCGATCCGGCGCCCGTTCGAGGCCGGTGACCGGCGCCGCCCACCAGTTCGCATTCGGCGAACGGTAGACGCAGGGCGCCCGTACCATTGCGATCTCTGATGAGTGCTCCGGCGATCGAGGTCCGTGACCTCCATATGAGATACGGCGCAGTCGAGGCCGTACGCGGCATCAACCTCGAAGTCGCGACCGGCGAGGTGTTCGGTTTCCTCGGGCCCAACGGCGCCGGGAAGACCACGACGATCGAGATCCTCGAGGGCTATCGGGCGCGCACGGGTGGTGGCGTGTCGGTGCTCGGCGTGGATCCCGCGCACGCGACCCGGGAGTGGCGCGACCGGTTGGGCTTCGTTCTGCAGTCGTGCGAGCTGGATCCGTTGCTCACCGTGCGGGAGACGCTGTCGCTGTTCTCGGCCTTTTACACGCGGTCGCGCCCCGTCGACGAAGTGATCGAACTCGTCGGGCTCCGCGAGAAGCGCGACGCGCGCATCGGGCGGCTGTCGGGCGGTCAGCGCCGGCGCGCCGGCGTCGGCGTCGCGCTCGTCGGCGATCCCGAGCTCGTGTTCCTCGACGAGCCGACGACGGGCTTCGATCCGGCCGCGCGTCGTGAGGCGTGGTCGATGATCGAGGGACTCAAGGCCCTCGGCAAGACCGTGTTCCTCACGACCCACTACATGGACGAGGCGCAGCACCTCGCCGACCGGGTCGCGATCTTGCGGGCCGGGAGGATCGTCGCGCTCGGTCGCCCCGACGAGCTGGGTGAGGGCCTGCGCGCCGAGACGATCGTGACGTTCCGTTCGCCCGCCGCGGCCGAGCTCGCGTCGCTGCGCACCACGGTGGACGCGGCCGCCGAGAACGTCGGCGACCTGACGACGATCCGGGCCGCGGATCCGCAGGCGCTGCTCCGCCGGCTGCTCGCGTGGGCCGACGAGCACCGGGTGACCTTGGAGCATCTCGAGGTTCGCCGGCCCGATCTCGAAGACGTCTTCCTCGAGCTCGTGGGCGACGATGCGCCCGGCGACGGCGCCGCGGGCGGTGGATCTCGTGCGTGACCTGAGGATCCTGCTCCGCCAGACCCGTTACGCCCTCGTCGCGACGATCCGGAACTCGCGATCAGTCGTGTTCGGCATCGTGTTCCCGGTCATCTTGCTGATCATGTTCAACTCGATCTTCTCTTCGGGGAAGAATTCGACCGACACCTTTCATCACCACTCGGTGAGTACCCGCGCGTACTTCACCGCCGGCCTTGCTGCGTACGCCATCATGTTGCAGGGCTTCTCCACGCTCGCGGTCGCGGTCACGACCCAGCGCGAGTCGGGTCAGCTGAAGCGGCTGCGTGGCACACCGATGCGGTCGTGGACGTTCATCGCCGCGCACATGCTGCGCACGATCGTGTTCGCGATCGCGATGGTCGTCGCCCTGCTGGCAATCGGCCGGATCGCGTTCCAAGTGCACGTCTCCGGAAGTGCCGTCGCGGGCGTCGCGGTGTACGTGGCGCTCGGCACCGCGGCGATGGCGACGCTCGGCATGGCGATCACGGCGTACACGCCGACCGTCGACGCCGCTTCGAGCGTCGGGCCGTTCACCGCGGTGATCCTCTCGTTCGTGTCCGGCATCTTCATCCCGGTGAGCGCCTTGCCCGACTGGTTGTCGAACGTGGGTCACGTGTTCCCGCTCGCGCCGCTCGCCGACGGCATGCAACGAGCCGTCACGGGCGTCGGCGGCGGCACCGGTGTGACCGAGCACGACGTCGTGTTGCTCGCGGTGTGGGGCGCGGTCGGGCTCGTGGTCGCGGCGCGCCGGTTCCGTTGGGTCCCGCAGGGCGTCGGAGCTTGACGTGATGCCGCCGCCGCCGATGCCGTTGCCCGCGCGCCGCGGGCCCCCCGGACCGCGACTGATGGCCTCGTTCGTCGTGATCGGCATCGGTCTCGTGATCGGCGTCGTGTCGGTGATCGCCATCGCGATCCCGCTGGTCGGCACCTTCACTTCGCCTTCCTACGCAGTGCCGGGCGACA
>CAZLEC010000820.1:0-2037 GCA_964558245.1 uncultured Burkholderiales bacterium
AGTGCGCCGAGGTCGGGTGGTACTCGAACCGGGTCCCGGGCTCCCAGTTGCACCTCCAATTCGCGAATCTCGCCAGGCGCCGATCACGATCGTCCCAGTCGGCGGCCGCGAAGGGTGCACGCGGGAAGCCCGAGGTGTGCAGCATCACCTGCTCGATCGTGATGCCGGCCTTGTCGTTGGTCGCAAACTCCGGCACGAGCTCGCCGACCCGGCTCGAAACGTCGATCGCGCCCTCGCCCATCAACATCCAAATAGCGGACGCAACAATGGGCTTGGTCGAGGAAAAGATGACGTAGCGAGACTCCGGCTCCGCCGCGCCCAGCGTGATCCACACGACCAGTTCGCCATCTCGCGCGAACGCCAGCTGGCACGACGGAAGGCGACCTTCGTCGATCTCGAGTTGCGCCCGCGCGACGAGGTCGGCGAGCGCGTCCTCGTCGATCCCGAGCTCCGAAGGCCTACCGGACACCCTTCGAGAAAACGGCGCGTCGACCATCGACGCGGAGGCTAACTGGGTGTCGCCTCCGCCGCACGACGCGTCGCCGGCCGGCGGGCGGCCGGAGATCGTTGACCGCCAACCCAACCTTCCCTACCCTCACGTGCAGCGGCCAGGAATCCTTGTCGGCCGCGGGCGGATGGCGAGGAGGCCATGAGACTGATCCGAGTGCTCGTCGCCCTCGCGATCGTCGCGTTGGTGCCGATCCTCACCGCAACCGCCGCGCAGGCTCAGCTCGCCGGACCCTGCACCGGGACCGGCACCATCGACGGCAAGGTCTACAACGCGAAGGTCGTCGACTCCGTCGAGGTCCCCCGCTCGGCGTACGTGCACTGGCGGGGCACCGTGACCGGCAGCGGCAAGCGCAACATCGAGGGCAAGGTGTACCTCAAGCTGCCGCCGCCCTTCGGGAAGGTCGAGCTGGGCAACGGGAGCTGGGACGGGCCGTCGAGCCGCTACGCGAACAGTGGCGTCTACTTCTACGACCTGCCTTCAGTGTTGGTCGGGCCGAAGTTCACGCTGTTCGGCCATCACGCCGAGCGGGGCACGGTCGTGTGCACCGGTTCGATCGAGGTGCAGATCACCGGATCGAGGCTGAAGAACCCCGCGTTCATCGCATCCCTGTTGCTCACGATCGTCGCGCTCGTCAACGTGAGTCTCGTGATCCGCGTGAGGAACAGCCGCATATGACGCGCGGCCGCCCGATCCGGGGCCTGTTCGGCGGTCTGTTCCTCGGGATCTGCATCGACCTCGATCTCGTCTTCGCCGGCGTCGTGAAGCTCGAGAGCAGCCTGCTGACGATCCTGCCGGCCGTGCTGCTCGTGATCTTCTTCCTGCTGGGCCTCTGGGCGCCGATCGGCCGTCAGCACCGGGCCGCAGCGCCGCCGCTCCCGACTCCGCTGCCGCGTCCCTCGGCCTGGCCGGAGTACGCGCCCGTGGAGGGGAGCAAGACACCACCGTCGCCACCGCCGGGCGACGGTGGCGACCCCCAGGCGCCGACCTCGTCAATTTGACCGGAGCCCGGCGCGCGGGTGGCATGAGTCATGGACTTCAACGACTCACCTGAGGAAGCGGCCTGGCGGAGCGAGTGCCGCGAGTGGCTCGAGGCCAACGCGCCCGCCGTCGCCGGATCCGACGACGAAGGAACGATGTTCGAACCGGGCGGCGCCGAGTATCTCGCACGCGCCCGGCGGTGGCAGGCGCTCAAGTTCGACGCCGGGTTCGCGCGCATCACGTGGGAGCCGGAGTTCGGCGGTCGCAACGGCACGACGATGCAACAGATGATCTTCGGTCAGGAAGAAGCGCGCTTCAACGTGCCGACGGCGGTGTACGTGATCGGGCTCGGCATGATCGCGCCGACGCTGCGCGCGTGCGGCACTCCGGAGCAACAACAGCGATATCTCACGAAGCTGCTGCGCGGCGAGGAGATCTGGAGTCAGCTGTTCAGCGAGCCCGGCGCCGGATCCGACGTCGCCTCGTTGTCGATGACCGCGGTGCGCGACGGCGACGAGTGGGTGATCAACGGGCAGAAGGTCTGGACG
>CAZLEC010000821.1:0-2036 GCA_964558245.1 uncultured Burkholderiales bacterium
CTACGACCAAGAGGTCGAGGCGACGGTCAACGCGCTCACCTCTCTGATCGAGCCGATACTGATCGTGGTCATGGGTATCGTCATCGGCGGAATGATCATCTCGCTCTACCTGCCGATGTTCGACGTCATCAACCTGATCAAGTAGCCCTGCCTATTGTTCACACATCAAAAGGTAGAGAAAGCCTTGCCTTTTCAGGGCTGTTTCCTGGTTCCGATACGAGCGGCTGATCGGCGTTCACTCACTGTGAACGCGTCATCGGACCTCAGGTGAGCGCGCAGGACACCGCCGCGAAGTCTGACCTTCGCAACGCGTTGACGGCGGAGAAGACCTCTTACACCGACGCCCATACCTATACCACGACGGCCAACCACACCGTCACGACCGGTTACACCGCGAGCTGGTAAGTCCGGCACAAGCCGTATTGCGGGTCGGGGCATTCATCTTTTCCGGGCCCGCTGCTTTCTCCCGGTTCCTCCTCGGGGGGCGTTCGGTGCCGATCGGATTGTGACCACACCAAGGCCTCATGGCGACTCAAGTCACGAAGCGTGGTTACCGATATCTGTAAATGGCGGGGGGCCGCAATGAGCGGTCGCCCCAATAACAAGGAAGGGGCCACCCCAGTGCAGTCCATTCGTTCTTTCATTTCCCGGCGTCGTGACGCCGAGGAAGGTTTCACCCTTATTGAGTTGATGGTGGTCGTGCTGATCATTGCCATTTTGATCGCGATCGCCATCCCGCAGTTCCTGGGTGCACGTTCGCGCGCGCAGGACACCGCCGCGAAGTCTGACCTTCGCAACGCGTTGACGGCGGAGAAGACCTCCTACACCGACACCCAGACCTACACCACGACGACCGCGACGCTTGCGGCGATCGAGCCGGCGATCAAGTGGGGAACGACGACGACGGTAACGGTCAGCCCCGACACGTTGTCGGTATGCCTCCAGGAGACCTCGAAGTCGGGAACGATCTTCGGGCTCCTCGACATCTCGCAGGGCTCGAACGCCGGGACGTATTACGGGAAGGTGGCCTGCGGAACGCCGGCCAACAACACGGTCACGACCGGTTTCACCGGCAGCTGGTAGTCGATCCGAACGAGTAATAGCAGCGAATTCGAGTGGGCCCGGGAGTGATCCCGGGCCCACTTCGAACAACTGCTTCGAAAACATGTAAATGAATCGCCTGCGTTCGAGAGTGCCGTGGGGGCGGCGTGCTCCCCACGTCGACTGGACGCAGGTCAGGTGAGGGGAGTCCTATGCAACATCCGCACGCCGTGAGTCGCACAGAGGAGCCCGAAGCGGGATTCACGCTTATCGAGCTCATGACGGTGGTCCTCATCATTGCCATTCTGATCGCCGTCTTGATGCCGACATTCGCGGGTGCCAAAACTCGAGCCCAAGACCGAGCCATGCAGTCGAGCGTTCGTAATGCGTTCAGTGCCGCGAAGGTCATTTTCAGCGATCACGGTGACTACACCGAGGCGACCACAGCCGGGCTCGCTACCGTCGAGCCCGGATTGACGTTCGTCGCGGCGAATGTGGCTGCGCCCGGCCCGAACACGGTTTCGGTCAACCCGGTGAGCACGAACTACATCGTCATCGCCGGGCAGTCCCTCTCGGGGCACTGCTTCTTCCTGTCTGACGACGAGAGCTCGACGGGCGGCGGCGTGCAGTATGCCAATGCCTCGAGCGGCACGTGCAATGCGAACGCGGCGCCGGCAGCCGGCAACCCGAGTTGGGGCTCCACTTGGTAGAACTGTCCAACACAATCGAGGCGCCGATGGAGGAGTTGGGGGGTGCTGCTCTCGCAAAGGCGCGAGGGCAGCATCGTCCAGCAGCACTCACGAAGGGGCCTACATTTGTTCGTCGTGACGGTGTTCATCGCAGTGGTTGCGGGCGTGTACGGGCTGGTGCTCGGCTCGTTCCTCAACGTCGTGATCTGGCGGATACCGCGTCACGAGTCGGTCGTGAAGCCGCGGTCGCACTGCCCGAACTGCGATACGCAGCTGTCGACCGCCGACAACATCCCGCTCGTCTCG
>CAZLEC010000822.1:0-2033 GCA_964558245.1 uncultured Burkholderiales bacterium
GACTCGAATACCGCCGATGGAATTACAGCGGTGTCATCATGGCAAGCGCCACAGCCCCGCGCAAGGGGGGACCCGCAATTGGGTACCTCACTCTGACGATGCGCGCGTGGACTACTACGAAGCGCGCGAAGAAACCCGCTCCGGCGCCCCGGAGAGCGCAACCCGGCGGTCCGCGAGCGCAGTGCATCGCTCGAACAGCGCGCCCACCGCGTCGTCGAGCTCGCCGATGCCGAGCGCGGCGCCGAAGCCGAAGTTCGGCACGGCCCGGCCCCAGAGTTGGGGCAACGACCCGAGGAACGGCGGGCCGAGCAGCTCGAGAGCTGCGAGCGCGCGCTCGTCGGTCGTGCCCTCGTCACCCGTGGCCACGATCCCCAACCGAACGCGCTCGGCAACGTGGCCCCGGTCGCGCGCCTCCTCGAACTGGTCGACGAACCGGCCGGCGGCCTCGACCGCAGCCCGCTCCGGCGTGACCGCCAGGAACAGCCAGTCGAGCTGCTCGAGCCCATTGCTCAACGCCCGGGCCGGCCCCGACGGCCCGCACACGAGGTCGCACACCACGACGTCGAACGCGTCTCGCACCGCCGGGAGTACGCACGCCATTCCCCGGTGCACCCGCCCCACGCCACGGCCCGCACTCGGGAGGACCCGGAGCGGCGGCTCGCGCAGCGAGGCAAGTGCCTCCGCCAGCGCGTCGGCGTCCTCCACGCTCGGCCCCGCGAAGTCCTCGAGATGCGGCCCCGACACCGCGAGTCGGGTCGTGACGTCGCGGGCGAACGGGTCGGCATCGATCAGGCACACGGACGAGCCGTGCACCGCGTCGCGCGCCAGGCTCGCGGCAAAGTTCGCCGCGATACCACGCTTGCACGCAGGGTCCCGGGGGCTGGTGATCCCGATGGTCAGGGCGGTCACGACCTGATTATCGGGAACACCCCCCGTTCCGCCCACGAATTGCGCGCGGTTGTGACCGATGGCACGAGGCGTGGATCAGGCCTCGCGTTCGAGACGCAAGGACGCACTGTTCATGCAGTAGCGCCGGCCGGTCGGCCGCGGGCCGTCGGGGAACACGTGGCCGAGGTGCGCGCCGCAGTTGCGGCACCGCGCCTCCGTTCGCACCATGCCGTGGCTCGTGTCGGTGTCCTCCTCCACGGCCTCGGGATCGAGCGCCTGGAAGAAGCTCGGCCAACCGGTGCCCGACTCGAACTTCGTCTCCGACGAGAACAGCGGCGCCCCGCAGCACACGCACTCGTAGACACCGGCGTCGTGGCAGTCCCAGTACTCGCCGGTGAACGCGCGCTCGGTGCCCGCCTTCCGGGCGACCTGGTACTGCTCGGGTGTCAGCCGCTCCTGCCAGTCGGCGTCGGTCTGGGGAAGCTGGTCACGAGAGATCTGGGGCATGTGTCCTCCTGGGTGTCGGACCGAACAACACGCCGCGCCCTGTGTTGGTTCCCGATCAGGCGGCGAGGGTGAGCGCCAGTCTGCCTGCCGCCGCCACCACGTGGACGTCGTCGTCGACCCACGCGTCGGCGCCGAGCGCGACCGCGCGCTCGACTTGTGACGCGTCGGCGACCCGCACGACGAGCAACGGCCGATCCACCCGGGCGCCGACGGCCGCCAGCACGCACCAACCGTCGAGCGGCGGCAGCGTCAGGTCGACGAGCACGACGTGGGGCTCCCACGTCTCGACCGCCGTGACCACCGCGTGGCCGTCGTACAGGACGATCGCGTGGACCTCGGCCTCGGCCAGCGAGGCGCTCACCGCCCGGGCGACCTCGGGACGGCTCTGTACCACCAGCGCGCGAGGGACCATCGCACTCTCCTCCGTGAGCAACACTCCGGGCATCCTTGCCCGGCACTGACCCGATCGGCGGGGCGCCGAGCGAGTTGAGGATTCGCGTCGTGCGGGATCAGCCGGCCCGGCGTTGCTCGCGCTTGTCCTCGAGGAAGTCGACGAGCACGTAGTCGCCCAGCGTCTCCGGCGTCGTGTAGAAGGCCCGGCCCCGGTTCATCTTCATCATGCGCTCGACGAAGTCGCG
>CAZLEC010000823.1:0-2027 GCA_964558245.1 uncultured Burkholderiales bacterium
CGTGAATGCGGGATCGACCGGTCGGTGCGTGATCGTCCACGAGAACACGCGCCCGTGACCGGACGCGAGCGCCCATTCGGTCTCGGCCGAGCCGCAGCTCGGGCAGCGGTATCTGGGCGGGTGACGCCACGAGTGGCAGTCGGCGCAGCGTTGGAGCCGCAGCTCACCTCGGGCCCAGTAGGCGTAGAGCTCGGCGTTCAGGCCGGTCGGCGCGGGCCGGATCCGCGGTGGGCGTTCGGTGGCGTCGGTCATCGATCGGTCCCCAACACGACGATGCTCCCGTCGCCGAAGTCGCCCCAGCCGGTGACGCAGCCGATCTGCGCGCCCGCCACCTGCGCGGCGCCCGCGTCGCCGCGGAGCTGCCGCACGGCTTCGACCACGTGGTTCATGCCCCACATGTGACCCTGCGAGAGCAGCCCGCCGTGGGTGTTGGTGGGGTAGTTGCCCTCGAGGTCGAGACGCCCGTCACGCACGAACGCACCGGCCTCGCCGCGCCCGCACAGGCCGAGCGCTTCGAGCTGGAGCAGCACGACGTAGGTGAAGCAGTCGTAGATCTGCAAGAAGTCCATGTCGCTCGGCTCGACGCCGGCGGCCGCGAACGCGCGGGGAGCGGCGTACGCGAGGCCGATGCGGAACGGATCGGCGCGGTTGGTGATGTCGTCGGCCGGATACGGGTGCCCTTCGGCGGCGCCGAGGATCACCGCCGGTGGCCGCGCGAGATCGCGCGCGTGCTCGGCCGAAGTGACGACGACCGCGGCCGCGCAGTCGGTCTCGAGGCAGCAGTCGAGCAGGCGGAACGGCTCGGCGACCCACCGCGATGCGAGATAGTCGTCCATGGTGAGCGGGGTGCCGCGCATGAGGGCTTTCGCGTTGTGTTGCGCGTGCTTCCGGAAGGTGACCGCGATCGACCCGGTGTCGGTCGGGAGGGTTCCGTACAGCTGTTGGTAGCGGGTCGCGATCCACGCGTAGAACTGCGCCGCGCTCCGCGCGCCGTACGGCACGTAGAAATCGACGACCACGTCGCTGACCGCGCTCGCGTCGAGGCCCCGGCGCGGCCGCGGGATGCCTTCCCGAGGCCGGAACGCCGAGTAGCCGTTCCACCCCACGACGACCAGCACGTTGCGAGCGACGCCGGCGCGCACCGCCAGCGCCGCGTGTTGGAGCGACGCGGTGGGGCTGGCGCCACCCATGTGCACGGTGGTGGCGAGCCGCAGGTCGTCGATGCCGAGGTTGGCCGCGAGCTCCTCGCTCGTCGTGTATCCGGGGGGCGGGATGATGCCGTCGATGTCCGCGATGGCGAGACCGGCGTCGGCGATCGCGGCGGTCGCGGCTTCGAGCATCAGCTCCACCGGTAGCCGTCCGGCGCCGCGCAGGTAATCGGTCTCGCCGATCCCGACGATCGCTGCGTTCCCACCCAAGCCGCTCACAAGGGCCGGATCGTAAGCCAGGCGCGGATCCGGAGGCCCGGATGGTCGGTGTGCGCGGCGCGGGCGTTCGAGGGCCGGAGATCGCAGCCGCAGGAAGTATGCCGCTACGGAGCTACCGCGAAGGCGACGGGCCGAGCTGTTGCCGGTGCGTCGCCGAAGTGCTCGGCATCGCCGAACGGGACGACGCGACCATCGGCCAGCACGACCCAGTAGCCGAGACCGGTGCGCGTGCCGGTGAACGCGACGGCCTGCGCCGCGCTCGGGCACCAGCCCAGGCCCGGGAGAGAGCCGTGGAAGTCGGCTTGCCCGAACGAGAACATGCCGCCGTCGCGGGCGAGCAGCCAGTAGCCGTCTCCGCCGGCCGCGGCGCCCATCCCGATGATCGGCGCGTTGAGTTTCGTCGCGCCGGTCGATCCGTAGAACTTCGCGTCGCCGAAGGTGAAGACGCCGCCGTCACGAGCGACGAGCCAGTAGCCGTGCCCGGTCCCGGTCGCCGCCATCGCGAAGATCGGCGCGTTCAGAGTCATCGCGCCGGTCGAGCCGTAGAAGCCGGCGTCGCCGAAGCTGAAGACGCCGCCGTCGCCGGCGA
This sequence comes from uncultured Burkholderiales bacterium, assembly GCA_964558245.1. Classification (GTDB taxonomy): domain Bacteria; phylum Actinomycetota; class Acidimicrobiia; order IMCC26256; family PALSA-610; genus JBBQER01. Next base: position 2,017 of record CAZLEC010000823.1, read on the forward strand.
GGAGCCAGTAG
>CAZLEC010000824.1:0-2021 GCA_964558245.1 uncultured Burkholderiales bacterium
GTGACGGTGCACACGGGCACGACCGGGCTCGGGGCCGGCATGCCGGGCGGCGGCCGGCTGAAGCTCGGGCTCTCGCGTCCGATCCACCTCGACGCGGTCGCCGCCGATTTCCCCGATCTGCAGATCGTGATGGCGCATCCGGCGTGGCCGTGGCAGGACGAGCAGATCGCGGTTGCGCTCCACAAGCCGAACACGTGGATCGACCTGTCGGGCTGGTCGCCCCGCCGGTTCGCGCCCGATCTCGTGCGCAACATCAAGGGCCAGCTGCAGGATCGGGCCCTGTTCGGGACCGACTATCCGTTCCTGACGCACGAGCAGTGGCTCGGTGCGTGGGACGGGCTCGAGGTGCCGGCTGCGGTCACCGAGAAGGTGTTGCTGGGCAACGCGCGGCGGTTGCTCGGGCTCTGACGATCTCGACGCGGCTACGCCTGCCAGGATTCGGGCGGGAGCGCGTCGCGCACGCCCTTGCGCTTCGATTCGAAGGCGACGTCGGAGAGCGCGGGGTGCGACGACGCGGACGCCGGGTCGGCCGGGAGGCCCGCGAGCGTGACCCACGAGGTGCACCCGCCGTAGGCCTCGACCCACGGAACGGTGATCGGCTCGTCGAGCCGGTGGGCCCGCATCACGAGCACCCAGAGCGGGTCGCGCTGCTTCCACTTCAGGCGCGACGTCGCGTAGTCGTCGGTCCAGATCAGCTTGGACGCGATCGCGTCGAGGTGCTCGGCCTCGCTGATGGTTGCGACGTCGGTCACGTCGACCCAGCCGCCGATGGTGATCGACTCGCCGACGGGTGACGCGGTCGCGAGGTCGACCCAGTGCCGGTAGGCGGGCTTCAGGAGCTCGGCGCGCTGGTGTTCGGCGGTGGGATAGAGCCACATGCGGCGCGCGGACAGGTCGAAGTGGCGGCCGTCCTCCCGCAGACCGCCCTTGCGCACGTCGATGACCTGTTCGCCTTCGAGGAGCGCGTGGACGATCGCGGCCCACTCCTTCAAGGCCGGTGCGGCGTCGGTCGATGGCGTGATCTGCGTGGGGGAGCTCACGCGGGTCAGGATACCGATGTCCACTCTTGAACGGCGGCGGGAGCTCGTGGAAGAGATCATCTCGGAAGGCCTGCGGCTGAGCGCGCACTTCGCGCGCCCGCCGGGCGTCGCGCGGGTTCCCGCGTTGCTCGTGTTGCCCGGATTCCCGCGCGGTGCCGGGGGCGCCGCGGCGCTCGGCAACACCGACGCGACGCTGTGCGACCGGGTCGCGCGGGAGGCCGGCTGGGCCGGGTTGACGTTCACGTTCCGCGGCACCGGACCGTCGGAGGGGGACTTCTCGATCGACGGGTGGTTGGCCGACGTGCGCGCCGCAGTCGACGCGCTCGACGCGCGTCGCGACGTAACCGGGGTCTGGATCGCCGGGTTTCGTCTGGGCGGCACGCTCGCGATCGTCACGGCCGCCGGCGACGATCGGGTGCGGGGCATCGCCACGTTCGCGGCGCCGGCGTCGCTGCGTACGTGGGTGCGGGAGCCGGCGTGGTTCCTCGAGTACGCGCGCCGCACGGGCGTGTTACGCAGCCCGGGATATCCGGCTGATCCCGAGGCGTGGATACGCGCGATCGCGCACCTCGATCCGGTCGACGCCGCGCGCCACGTGGGGCCGCGGCCGTGGCTGCTCGTGCACGGCAGCGCCGACGACGTCGTGCCGGTCGACGACGCGCGTCGGTTGGCCGACGCGGCCGGGGCGTGTGTCGAGCTGCGGATCGTCGCGAACGGCCCGCACCGGTTGCGCCACGACCCGAGAGCCATCGCCGCCCTGCTGGGCTGGCTCGACCACCAGAACGCTTAGCCCAGCGCGGTGCGTGCGTGCTCGAGCACGGCGGTCAGCGTCTCGTCGAGCGTGAACTGCGGCGACCAGCCCGTGTCGGTTCGCAGCCGGGTTGCGTCGCCGACGAGTCGCGGCACCTCGACCGGGCGCACGAGGTCGGGGTCGACGGTGATGCGGAGCGGGCGCTTGGCGGCGGCGACGAGGCGATCGGT
>CAZLEC010000825.1:0-2019 GCA_964558245.1 uncultured Burkholderiales bacterium
GTGACCGCGCCCGACGCGGCGTCGGTCGCGCCGAACTACACCTATACGGGCGCATCGATCTCTCGAATCGACGGAAAGTACATCGACACGACCCAACCGATCTTCTCCTACTTCGACTTGAGTGGTGCTCCTATCCCTACACCGATCACGACAGTTGCCGGCCTTCGAAGCATCGACAGTGTCGCAATCAAACTTCGTGTGCGCGTCACGCCGACGGCGCCGGTCGTGGAGATCGACACGACTGTGCACATCCGGAACACCGACTACAACCCGAACGACTGACGCGAATGGTCAAGAACATGGCTCGCCGCTCGTCATTGCTCACTGAATCGAAGGGGTCGACCCGGGTCGTCCGCGACGAGTCGGGCATTGCGATGATCGTTGTGATGGCTGTCGTGATGATCCTCACCTTCACCACGATCGCCATCTTCTCTCAAGCTCTGCAGCAGTTGCCGTTGGCGAGGCACGACCAGGACCACGAGTCCGCGCTCGCTGCCGCGGAGGCCGGCGTCGACGACTACCTCAACCACCTGAACCAGAACAGCAACTACTGGACCTACAACGCTGCCAATCCGCCGCCCGACGGCAACCAGGCCTTCAGCAGCTGGGTCGCGGTGCCCGGACCGGCCGATAACAACGAGACGTTCCGGTACGACGTCAACACGGCGCAAACTGCGGTGACGGGCACGATCTATCTCACGTCGTCGGGGCAGTCGCGTAGCGTCATCCGTACCGTGAAGGTCGGCGTCCGCCGCCAGGGTTTTCTCGACTTCTTGTACCTGACCGACTACGAGATCGTCGATCCGGCTCTCTCGGGCAACCCGACCACGTGTGAGTACCGCGCGTGGCAGTGGAACCCCAATATCTCGAACTACGGTCCTGACACCAACAACTGCAGCGTCGTGTACTGGACCGATAGTGCAGTGCTCAACGGGCCGGTCCACACGAACGACGGTCTCTACGTGTGTGGCGCTCCGCAGTTCAATGGCAACACGGATACGTACTACAACTCGCCGACGAGTCAGAATGTGGCCGGGAGTACGAAGTTCGCCGGGTCCGGCGTTGTACTCAACCCGTTGGGCTGCACCAACGCGCCGGTGTTCCAGCGGCTGGGTGACCCGGCCTCCGGCGCCGACCTCCCGTTCCCGCCGGCCAACACCGCGATTCGTACGCAAGCCGACGGCGCGGTCGGCGGCACTGGGTGCTTGTACACCGGGCCCACCACGATCGTGCTCCACAACACCGGCAACGTCGGCTTCATGGACGTGACGAGCCCGGCAACCAAGTCGACCAATCCCGGCTGCGGGCCGGGCACCAACCTGAGTCTGCCCGCGAACGGTGTGATCTACGTCCAGACGGTTCCGAGCTCTAGCTCGGATCCGAACTACTCGGCGTGTGTCGGCGCTGGGTGCAACGGCGACGCGACCGTGAACGGAACGTTGGCCGGCCAACTCACGATCGCTTCCCAGAACGACATCATCATCAACAACAACCTCGTCTATCACCAGTACCCGAGTGGAACCGATGTGCTCGGACTGATCGCAGACAACGACGTCGACATCTACCACCCGGTCAACAAGAACGCGGGAACGAACAGCGCGGGGTCGCTCACCAACCCCGTGGTCGACGCGGCGATCCTGGCACTCAGCCACTCGTTCTACGTCCAGAACTGGAACATCGGCGCCCCCCTCGGCAACCTCACTATCAACGGCGTGATCTCTCAGGAGTTCCGCGGTGCGGTCGGTACGTTCTCGGGCACGCCGCCGACCATCGCGACCGGCTACAACAAGAACTACACGTACGACACGAGGTTGAAGTATCTCAGTCCGCCGTACTTCCTCAGCCCGACGTTGTCGGCATGGCAGCGCGTCTCGTACGCGGAGATCCTCCCCACCGCGACGCCCTGACCGCCCCGGATCGGGCACCTAATGATCGGCGGTTTCCGGGGGTCTGCTCGCTAGCATGACCGCGCATGCCCGGCGACCGAGACGTCTTTCGCGCGCCCAACGGCACGCACGA
>CAZLEC010000826.1:0-2017 GCA_964558245.1 uncultured Burkholderiales bacterium
TGGTCCTCGTCGAGGCCCAGCTCCTGGTATCGCCGGTCGAGGTCGCCAGCCCGGTAGCCGGCAACGCGTTGGTGGAGGATGAGGTCCTGCGCGCGGGCCGGCCGGCGGACTGGGTCGTACTGAACGAAACCGAGCCGGTCGACGACCTTTCGAAGTGTCGTCTTGCGCCCCAAGGAACCGCTCACGGCAAGCGCGCGAAGATGCTCAAGCGTCGAGCTCATGGAACTGCACGGTCCCAGGTGCCGCCGTCGGGAGTGGGATAGCTCACGAGACCGGAGTGTTCCACTACCGCTCCCTTCGGCGCAGTTCACCGACCGCGGCCGCCACACACTCAAAGGTGTCCCCGACGAATGGACCATCCTCGCCGCGGAAGTCTGAGCCACTCCGGCGCCCGCATATATCCGGCGATCTGGGATAGGGGCGGCCGTCGTTGTGGGACGCGCGATATGGGACACTACGACGCGCGTTCTGTGCGGCTTCCGGGCTCGCCATAACAAGCCAGAGCAATCTGTGTGCGTCCCTCGCCGCCTCGGCGCGACCGGGCGCATGAGAACGGAGCACCGCAATGGAGCGTACGGAGCCGAAGTCAGTTGCGCCCGTGAACCGAAGCGAGTCGGTGAGGGCGTTCGCCACGCTTGTCTCGGCGTTCACGGAGGACCCCGTCGAGCGGTGGCTCTACCCGGAGTTGCAGCAATATTTGACGCACTTCCCGGAGTTCCTCGCGGCGTTTGGGGGCAGGGCCTTCGATGAAGAAACGGTCTGGAGTCTCGGCGAGTTCTGCGCGGTAGCGCTGTGGTTACCGCCAGGCACAGAACCGGACGGCGATGCCATCACCACCGTGCTCACTGAAAGTGTCGCCCCGGCACAGCACGACGACATGTTCTCCGTCCTCGAACAGATGGACGCCGCGCATCCGACGCACCCGCACTGGTCCCTGCCCTGGTTTGGTGTCGATGCCGCGCTTCAGGGACGAGGCCTCGGCGGCGCGCTGATGGAGTACTGCCTCGGCGTTGTCGACGCGAGCCATCTTCCCGCCTACCTGGAAACCCCGAACCCGCGAACCGTCTCCTTCTACGAGCGGCACGGGTTCGCGGTCACTGGCGATGCGCAATCCGGAACATGCCCGCCCGTCGTGTTCATGTCGAGAGCCGCGCGATAGACGGTCGCGAGCCGCGGTCACGGCCGACGGACCCGCGATATGCCCGCCGGCTCCGCGAAGACGTCACTCGACCCCGTCCAGAACTGCCGATCGCTCATAGCCGCACCGGCGCGATCGGAATGGCATGCTGTGCGTGTGGAGCCACGTGCAACACCTCGGTTCGTGTTGCCGGACGACCGGGCGCTCGTGCTCCTCGCCGGGACCGGCGGCCTCAGGCTCGGCGAACTCCTCGGCCTTCGGCGCAACAACGTCGACACCGCAACCGCCATCGTGCGCATCGAGGAACAGGCAACCCACCTCATGTCGGGTGAGTGCATCGTCGGCCCGCCGAAGTCGGCCGCCGGCAAGCGGACCGTCGTGTTGCCCACGATCACTGTCGAGGCACTCAACGCGCATCTCGACCAATACACAGGCGTCGACGACGACGCACTCGTGTTCACCGACCCGAGCGGCCAGCCGCTCCACAAGGATGCGCTCTACAAGGCCTGGAGACCGGCCCGAGCCGCGGTCGGACTCGAGCACGCAACGATCCACGACCTGCGCCACGCCGGAGCGACGCTCGCCGCGTGGACCGGCGCATCCACCAAGGAGCTCATGGCCCGGCTCGGGCACGCATCGCCGAGCGCCGCGCTGCGCTACCAGCACGCCGCCGAAAGTCGAGACCGCGAGATCGCGGCGCGCCTCGACGACGTGTTCGCCGCGGTCCGGAACCCTCCCCCCGCGTCCATCGCCGTCCCGCGCGATGGACGCGCGATGGAATCAGACATTGAAGAGGCCCAGGTCAACGAGCAAGGCGTTGACCTGGGCCTTTAGGAGAGCGGGTGACGGGAATCGAACCCGCATCACCAGCTTGGAAGG
>CAZLEC010000827.1:0-2015 GCA_964558245.1 uncultured Burkholderiales bacterium
TGCACGACCGGGCCGGGAGTGATCTGACCGAGCGCGACGGCATCGAGGAACTGGCTGTTGGTCATCCAGTGGTAGTGCTGGACCGCGTCGTGCTGCATGAGCGGGATGATCACGAACCCGCCGCCGTAGGAAAGCGCCCCGACCTTGAACGCGACCCACACGAGCGCGAGCACGCCGCCGACGCTTGCCGACGCGGCCGCGACCAGCAGGATCGGGCCCGCGTGCATGCCGAGCCCGTCGGTCGTGCCGAACGGGCGGATCCCGAGCTCGATCGCGCCGCAGCCCAACAGCACGACGACCAGCCACGGTCCGACGGTCGCCGCCGCGATCCCGCCTGCGAGCGCGTAGGCGAGCCACCGGCCGTGCACGCGAGCGCGCCGCCAGCTCGCGGGAACGAGGCTGCTGCCCGCGTGTACGGCGACTGCGGCAACGGCGGCGCCCGCGCCCGCGCCGGCGCCGAGCACCCAAGCGGGCGGTGACGCGGCAAGGAACACCGCCGCCAGGCTCAAGATGACGGCCAAACCCGGTAACACGAACGCCAGACCGCCGACGACGGCGCCCACCGGTCCGGCGACGCTCCATGCGCACAGGATCGCAAGCTGGGTCGACGCGGGGCCCGGTAAGAGGTTGCACGCCGCGATCGCGTCCTCGAACGCGGCGGCGTCGATCCACTGCTTTCGACGAACGCAGAGATCGCGGAGCAAGGCGATGTGCGCCGGCGGGCCCCCGAAACCGATGCAACCGACGCGGCCCCACTGGGCCAGCACCTCGCTCAGCCGGACCCGGGCGCGGGCCGCGGAAGCATCGGCCGCCATCGACGGAAGCTACCGCGCGCTCCTCGAAGCCGACGCGAGCGCGTCGTGCTCTCAGACGAGCTGGCGATCGTCGACGATCCTCCCGTCGGCCAGCTCGACGCGGCGGGTAAGGGTCACGGCGTCGAGCAGCGCGCGGTCGTGCGTCACCAACAGGACCGTTCCCGCGAACCCGTCGAGCGCCTGTTCGAGCTGTTCGATCGCCGGGAGGTCGAGGTGGTTCGTCGGCTCGTCGAGCACGAGGCAGTTGACGCCGCGCGCCGACAGCAGGGCCAGTGACGCTCGCGTGCGCTCGCCCGGTGACAGCGAGTCGGCGGCGCGGGTGACGTGGTCGGCTGTGAGCCCGAACTTCGCGAGCAGCGAACGCGATGCGTTCCGGAGCAGGCCGCTCGCCGCCTCGAAGCGGGGCAGCAGCGCCTCGGGTCCTTTGAACGCGGCGCGGGCCTGGTCGAGCTCGCCCACGATCACCCCGGGCCCGACGTGCGCGTCGCCGGAGGTGAGGGCGAGCCTTCCGAGCATCGCGTCGAGCAGACTCGTCTTGCCGGCGCCGTTCGCGCCCAGGAGTGCGACCCGCTCGCCGTAGTGGATCTCGAGGTCGATGGGTCCCAGCGTGAACGATCCTCGCGTCACGGTGGCCGCCGAGAGCCGGGCGACGACGGTGCCGCTGCGCGGCGCGGTCGCGATCTCCATGCGCAGGTCCCAGCTCTCCCACGGTTTCTCGACCGCGTTGGCTTCGAGCCGTTCGACGGCCTTGTCGGTGATCTTCGCCTTGGCGGCCACGTGCTCGCTGCTGTTGCGCTTGAACTGCCGGATGAACTTGTCGGTCTCGCCGCTCTTGGCGACCTTGTTCACACCCTGCACCGACCACTGGCGCTGTTCCTTCGCGCGGGCCCGCAGGGTGTCGCGCTGCGCGACGTAGGTTGCATAGTCCTCCTCCGCGTGGCGTCGGGCCGTGGCCCGCTCGGCGAGGTACGCGGTCCATCCGCCCGAGTACTCGGTGGCGGTGTGCGCGTGCTCATCGAGCTCGACGACGGTGTCGACCGTCCGGTCGAGGAACGCGCGGTCGTGCGAGACGATCACCGCGCCGCCGGAGAGGTCGTCGCGCAGGAATCGCTCGAGCCGCTCGAGCCCCGCGAAGTCGAGATCGTTCGTCGGTTCGTCGAGGAGGAACACGTCGAACTGGGCGAGCAGGATCGCGGCGAG
>CAZLEC010000828.1:0-2007 GCA_964558245.1 uncultured Burkholderiales bacterium
AGCCCGCCCGCCGCCCATCCGACTGCGCCTCGGCGCGTGGTGAAACCCGAGCCGAAGCGCGCTCCCCTCCGGCCGCTCCAACCGAAGCCGGTCGCACACAACAACACCACGACGCCGGTCGCGGTCGCGCCGCCGGTGTCGATCGCAGCTCCGCCGCCTGCGACACCGGCAACGTCTCCGCCGCCGCCGCCGGTCACCGCGCCGCCGGTCACGACGCCGCCGGTTGAACCGGCTTCGGTGCTGCGGTGGACGGCGACGCCCGCGGCACTCACGGTCAAGGGCGGTGGGAACGTCGGCGTCACCATCACGGTCGCGAACCCGACGAAGGGCACGGTCACCCTCGGCACACCGCTCTCGTGCGCGCCGGTGCTGCGCGGGCCGCACGGCGCGGTGATCGGCCAGGCGATCTGCGAGCAGATGGCGCAATTGATGGCGCCGCACTCGACGCTCACGCAGCACTTCACGATCTACGCGACCGACACCGCGAGCGCGGGCGGGCAGGCGTTGAAGCCCGGCGCGTACACCGCGACCTTCGAGAACCTGTTCAAGATCAAGGTGAACGTCACCGCGAGCTGACGTGTCCGGAACCGAATCGCCGAACGCGGCCGTCGCCGCGCGACTGCTCTCGAACGCGACGGGAGCGCCGTACCGATTCGTCGGTCAGCTCGCGGGCGGCGAGACCGGCGCGCACGAGTTCGCCGCGCCCGACGGCCGGCGGGTCGTCGTGAAGTGGGACGCCGAGCCGTCGTCGCAGGCACAACGCTCGGTGGCCGTGGGCTTGTCGGATCGCCTGCGCACGCAGGCCGGATGGCCGGTCCCGAAGCAGGAGACGGTTGCAGCCGAGGGCCTGTTCTTCGTGATCCAGGACCTGGTTCCCGGCGCGCCGATCGGCCGGCTCACGCACTCGCTCGTCGACGAGCTCCTCGAGCTGCACGCGGCGCGGATCGGCCTCGCCCGTCCTGAAGACGCGTCGCGTTGGCCGGAGCGGCTCATCGCGACGTTGACCGTCGGCGGGCACGGGTACTGCATCCACGAGTCGCTGCGGAACTACGACGCGCGCACGGTCCGACTTATCGAACGCGTCGAGGCGATCGGGCGCGACGTCGCGTCGAGCGCGCTCGGCAGCGGCGACATCATCCACTGGGACTTCCATCCCGGCAACGTGCTCGAGCGCGACGGCCGCGTCAGCGCGGTGATCGACACCGACTTCGTCACGACGGGCGATGCTGCGTTCGACCTCGCACGCGGTGAGCTCGCTCGCGACCGACTGCGAGCCGGGCGTGCGGCGCCGCCTGCTCGACATCGGCGTGCGCGGTCTCGAGGAACCGAAGCGGTGAGCCTACGTCGGCCACCTCTTGGTTCGGAACGTCGACTGGTCGATCCGCAAAGGTCGCGAGGCAGTGGTCGAGTTCTGGCTCGACGCCGCGGACCGGTTGTTCGGCGACTGAGCGGTCAGCTCGCGCGACGGCGGAGCTGGCGGACGAGCCGACGGCGCTCGCGTGCGGTGTACCCGCCCCACACGCCGATCTTCTCGCGACTCGCGATCGCCTGTTCGAGGCACGTCTCGCGCACCATGCACATGGAGCAGATCAGCTTGGCCTCGTGGGCCGGATCCTCGTCGTCTTCGGGATAGAAGACCTCCGGGTCGATGCCCTTGCAGCGCCCGACCTCTCGCCAGCTCATGATGGTGCTGGATGCCATGCGGTGGACCCTCCCGTGTCGGCCGGCGCGTCGCCGCGTCCCGTGCATCCACAATCGGCCCGGGTACGGGCCGAGTTGAGCGGTCGGTCCGGTTGGGTCGAATTGTCTGCTATGGCAGCACAGCCCCAATGCCCGCCGAGGACAAGGGGGAACCGGAGGCCGCGGCGGAGCATGCATCGCAGGCCGTAGGTAACAATACAAGTGGTGGCGAGTCGGCCGGATGGCCGCGTACGGGCCCGCGAGGGACCCGTCCGAGGAACGTCCGGACTCCACAGGGCAGGGTGCTGGGTAACACCCAGTCGGGGC
>CAZLEC010000829.1:0-1999 GCA_964558245.1 uncultured Burkholderiales bacterium
CGCCGGGATCGCACCTCCGAGTATCAGACCGACCACCAACGCCGACGCGGCTGCGACTCTCCGCACCATCCTCGACACCCTCCCCCTCCGAACGAACGCGCACGAACCCGACTTAACGGAACCTGCTTCAACAAGTAGACCGCCAGGAGTCCCGAAGAGTTCCATCGATCTGAAGAACTTCTTGCATCGGGACAGCCACTGATCGTTGGCTATAGGGTCGGCGGCGATGAGCACGCGAGCTCGTTGATGATCAGCGACCGCCGCTTCGCGAGACTCGCGAGCGATCATGCCGGCGCCGTCACTGCATACGCCCGCGCGGTTGCGCCCGATCGCTGGACCGCCGACGACGCGGTGCAGGAGACCTTCCTGCGAGCATGGAAGTATCGCGAGTCGTTCCGCGCAACGGGATCCTTCGAAGGCTGGCTGATCCGGATCTGCCGGAACTGCCTGATCGACTTCGCGGCGACGAACGTCGCGCAGCCCGTGCCCGAGGTGCCCGAGCCGGTCGAGAGCTCCGACGGCCTGCACGAGCTGTACGACGTGCTCGCGCGGCTCCCCGTTCACCAGCGCGAAGTCGTGGCCGTCTGCGCGCTCCTCGGGTTCGACTACGCGGGCGCCGCCGAGTTGCTCGACGTGCCGATCGGCACCGTGCGGTCGCGACTGCACCGGGCGCGCGCGGCAATCGCCGAGCAACTCGACGGATCGAGCGAGGAGGCTTCGGGATGAAGGCCCAGCAGATGACGTGCGAGCGCGCGTTGTTCGTCCTGATCGGGCAAGCCGACGGCGACGCGCACCACGAGGTGAAGGCCGCTCGGCTCCACGCGAGCCGATGCCCGAGGTGTCACACGGCCTACGACCCGTCCCTCCCGGCGGCAGTAACCCTCGGCGCGACTCGCGGCGCGCGGCCCGAGCTCGCGGCGTCGCTCCGCTTCGGCCTGTTCGCCATCGCGCTCGCCCAGCTCGTTCTCGCGATCCCGTGGCTCGTCGGCAAGAGCCTGCTCCCCGACTCGCACGTTGCGGTCTCGCATCTCACGCGCGACGGCGCGCTCGGGCTGATGATCGCCACGCTCGGGCTCGTCACCGTGTGGCGGCCTCGATACGTGAACAGCACGCGGCTCATCGGGATCGTCGTGTTGGGACTGCAGCTCGTCGCGGGGCTGGCCGATCAACAGATGAGCTCGGTGAGCGCCTCGTTCGAGGTCGTGCACTTTCTCGTCGTGATCATCGTGCTCGGACTCTTCGCCGTCGCGGCCGACCTCGCTCGACGCGCCACGCCGCGCGCGCAGCCGAGATCGCGCGTGCTCCACCCGCGTTCCCGCGCCGGCGGGAGCCGCTCCGAGCCCGACTCGACCTGAGTCCCCGCGGCCGGAGACAATCGACGCATGACCTTCACTCCCTACGCGCGTCCGGTCCGAGCCGCGTTCGTCGGACTCGGACGCATCTACGACCTCAACATGCGGGCCTACGTCGACAACCCCGACGTCGAAGTGGTTGCACTCGTCGATCCGAGCGAGGAGCGCCGCGCAGAGCGCCAAGCCGACTGGCCCGGAGCCCGTACGTTCGCGACCGCGGCCGATCTCGCGGCGAGCGGTCTCGAGGTCGACGCCGTGGAGGCGCTGCTGCCGATTCCCCTGCACGTCGAGGGCGTGATCGAGCTGCTGGGCTACGGCTGGCACGTGAACCTCCAGAAGCCGATGTGCAACGACGTCGCCGGGGCGCAACGGATGATCGCGGCGGCCGACGCGAACGACCGGCTCCTGCGCGTGATGGAGAACTACCTCTTCTACGAACCGTTGCGGAAGCTCAAGGAGACGGCGCTCTCGGGCGACCTCGGTGAGATCAGCGGCTACCACATGAAGATGGTGGGCAGCGGCCGCGGCGGCTGGGACGTCCCCGCGAGCAGCTACGCGTGGCAGGCCCAGCAGATGCGAAACGGCCGCGGGATCCTCGTGTTCGACGACGGCTGGCACAAGCTCGCCACCGCGCTGTGGCTCTTCGG
>CAZLEC010000830.1:0-1994 GCA_964558245.1 uncultured Burkholderiales bacterium
CGAGGAAGAGGGCCCCGGCGTCACCCATGATGATCTTCGCGGGATGCCAGTTGAAGGGCAGGAAGCCGACACATACGCCGACCGCGATGATCGCCACGAGGGGCGCGATGTTGTCGCCGCCGAGATAGCCGGCTTTGAACAGACGGTCGGCGAACAGGAACAACGCGCCCCCGGCGATCGCCACGATGCCCGCCGCCAGTCCGTCGAGCCCGTCGATGAGGTTCACCGCGTTGGTCATCAGCACGACCCAGAGCGCGGTCACGAGCGGCGCGAGGTCGGGCGAGAGCACGACCACACCGGTGTGGAAGAGGTTGAACGGGACGCGGAAGAAGTACATGACGACGCCGAACCACCAGAGCACGCTGGCCGCGAGCACCTGGCCCGCGAGCTTGGCCGGCGGCGACACCTCGATGAGGTCGTCGAGGGCGCCGGTCGCGAACATCACGCCCGCGCCGAGCAACAGGCCGACGGGCTCGGAGTTGTCCACGAACATGTCGCGGAACTGGTGCATGTGCGACGCGACGGCCATCGCCGCGAGGAAGCCCATGAACATCGCCGCACCACCCAAGGTGGGGGTCGGCTTGGTGTGCACGTGCCGCGCGTCCGACGACGGCGCGACGACAGCCCCGAATCGGATCGCGAGCAGCCGCACGATCGGTGTCAGCACCAGCGTGGTGCCGAGCGCCACCGCGCAGATGACCGCGTAGCCCTTCACGAGTCGGGGTAGGGCGTGAACTTCGAGCAGAGGCGGTTGGCCTGGTCGCGCACCTCGGACGCGACGCTCTCGTTGTCGACGTCGCGCAGCACGCGGCCGATCAGCGACGCGATCTCGTGCATCTCGGGAACACCCATGCCCGCAGTCGTGACCGATGCGCTGCCGAGCCGCAGTCCGCTCGTGGTGAACGGCTTCTCGGGATCGTTCGGGATCGCGTTCTTGTTGCACGTGATCCCGGCCCGGTCGAGCGCTTCCTGCGCGACCTTGCCGGTGACGCCGAACGGCCGCAGGTCGACGAGCATCAAGTGGTTGTCGGTGCCGCCGGACACGATGCGGAAGCCCTCGCTACTGAGTGCGCTGGCGAGCGCGCTCGCGTTGGCGACGACGTCGGCGGCGTACTGGCGGAACGACGGCTGCCCGGCCTCGAGGAACGCGACCGCCTTCGCCGCGATCACGTGCATCAACGGCCCACCCTGCAGGCCCGGGAACACCGCTTTGTCGATCGCGGCGCCGTACTGCTCCCGGCTCAGGATGGCGCCCGCCCGCGGGCCGCGCAGCGTCTTGTGCGTCGTGAGCGTCACGACGTCGGCGTACGGGACCGGCGACGGATGCGCGCCCCCGGCGACCAGACCGGCGATGTGCGCCGCGTCGACGAGGAGGAGCGCGTCGACCTCGTCGGCGATCGCCCTGAACGCCTCGAAGTCGATCGTGCGCGGATAGGCGGTGGCGCCCGCGATGATCATCCGCGGTCGCTCGCGCACGGCGAGATCGCGGATCTCGTCGTAGTCGAGCACCTCGGAAGCATCGTCGACGCCGTACGCGACGAAGTCGTACATGCGGCCGCTGAAGTTCACCGGCGAGCCGTGCGTGAGGTGGCCGCCCTGATCGAGGCGCATCCCCATCACCTTGTCGCCCGGCTCGAGCAGCGCCATGAACGCGGCCTGGTTCGCGTTGGCGCCGGAGTGCGGTTGCACGTTGACGTGCTCGGCGCCGAACAGCGCGCGCGCCCGCTCGCGCGCGAGGTTCTCCGCCTCGTCGACGATGAGGTTGCCGCCGTAGTAGCGCTTGGCCGGGTAGCCCTCGGAGTACTTGTTGGTGAGCACCGAACCCTGCGCCTCGAGCACGGCGCGCGAGGTGAAGTTCTCCGACGCGATGAGCTGGATCGTCGTGTTCTGCCGCTCGAGCTCTCGCGCGATGATGTCGGCGATCTCGGGGTCGGTGCGCTCCAGCGGTGACGTCATCGATCGGCCTCCTCGGTCTCGATGGCGGTGATCTCCTC
>CAZLEC010000831.1:0-1993 GCA_964558245.1 uncultured Burkholderiales bacterium
ACCGCAACCGCGGCATGATCACAACCCACCCGTCCGCCCAAACGGGGGAAGCTCACGATGTCTGCACGCGGCCTCTGCACGGCCGACCGAACGAAAGAAATTTGTCGCGCGGAAGCATTCGAGCGCGCCATTCAGAGGTCATGGGAGAACCTCGCTCGCGCAACCAACCGGTCGCGTGTTCAACCGATGCACCGCCGAACGTCACGGCTGCGTCGGCGAGCGCGCTGTTGCGGCTCCTGCGCGAGCTTGTCGAAGTTCAGGCTAAGACTGATGGACCAGACGACGAGGCTGTCGTAGCGTCGTGAACATGCGCTTCGCCTTCTACGGACGAGTCTCGACCGAAGACCAACAAGACCCGACGTCGTCACGGAACTGGCAACTGACCCGCGGGCAACAACTCATCGAACCGACCGCCGGCGAGATCGTCGGAGAGTTCTTCGACATCGGTCAATCACGATCGTTGCCCTGGCCACGACGCCCCGAGGCCGCGCGTCTGCTCAAGGCCCTCGCCGATCACGATCGCGGGTTCGACGCGGTCGTGATCGGAGAGCCGCAACGCGCGTTCTACGGCAACCAGTTCGGGCTTACGTTCCCGGTCTTCGTGCACTACGGCGTCCAGCTGTGGGTGCCCGAGGTCGGCGGCCCCGTCGATCCCGGCAGCGACGCCCACGAGATCGTCATGTCGCTCTACGGCGGCATGAGCAAAGGCGAACGGAACCGCATCAAGACCCGCGTTCGGACTGCGATGGAAGCCCAGGTCGCGATCGAGGGACGTTTTCAAGGCGGTCGCCCTCCGTTCGGGTATCGCCTCGCCGACGCCGGCGCGCATCCCAACCTGAGCAAGTCGAACGACGGCCGTCGCCTGCATCGTCTCGAGCCCGACCCCATGACCGCCCCGATCGTGCGTCGGATCTTCACCGAGTTCGCCGGCGGCAAAGGGCTCCGTGCCATCGCGGCGATGCTGACCGCCGAGGGGATCCTCTCCCCCAGCGCGAGTGATCCGGGCCGTAACCCGCACCGCTCCAAGAACGGGCCCGGCTGGCGACACACCGCGGTGCGCGTGGTCCTCAAGAATCCCCGATACCTCGGCTACGAAGTCTGGAACCGTCAGAAACGCCACGAGGTCCTCCTCGACGTGCACGACGTCGCGCTCGGTCACCACACCCGCATGCGCTGGAACAACGAGAACGACTGGGTCCACTCCAAAGAACAGACGCACGAGCCGCTCATCACCGACGAGCTCTGGGACCGGGCGCAAGCCGCGTTCAACGAGAAGCGCTGCGCGACCTATCGCACCCCGCTCGAAGGTCGTCACTACACGCTCGCCGGTCTCGTGCGCTGCGGGAAGTGCGGCCGTCGCATGGAGGGCGCATGGAACCACGACAAGCCCTACTACCGCTGCCAGGTTCACCGCGACGACCCCATCGACCGCGACGGTCACCCACCGACCATCTATCTCAAAGAGGAAGCCATCCTCCCGAAGGTCGACGAGTGGCTCGCCGAGCTCTTCGACGACGATCACCTCGACGACACGTGCCGCGCGCTGTCCGACGCCAGCGAGGTCGACCCCGACGAAGCCGGCCGCCGCCAAGAGATGCGCGACCGGATCACGAAAATGGACGCGGAAATCGAGGCCTACCGAACCGTCCTCCGCGAGCAGCCCATCACCGCGCCCGAGATCGGCAAGTGGATGGCCGAAACCGTCCAAGACAAACGACGACTCGAGAACCTGCTCGGCGTCGAACCGACAACCAAGCTCACCGTCGAGGACGTGAAGGCGATGGTCGCCGGCCTGCGCGATATCACCCGATCGCTCGCGCTGGCCGATCCCAAGATCAAGGCCGCCGCGTACGCCGAACTCGGCGTGACCGTCACCTACCACCAAGAAGGCCGGGCACTCCTCGAGTCCCGGCCTCAACCAAGCGGTGTAGCTGAAGTTCGTGTCGGAGGGGGGACTTGAACCCCCACGCCCTTGCGGGCACTAGGCCCTCAA
>CAZLEC010000832.1:0-1991 GCA_964558245.1 uncultured Burkholderiales bacterium
AACGCCAGGCGCACGTCGACGCCGGGCGGGGCCTTCCGGACACGGGACATCCCTCCAGTGTGGCCGATTGGCCGCATCCCGAACGCAAAGCGTGGCCGTTCCGGCGCGGTACCGTCGACCCCCTATGTCGAGGCGCGGCGACCAGGTTGTGATCACCAATCGCAAGGCGCGCCACGACTATTTCGTGCTCGATTCGTACGAATGCGGCATCGTGCTCAAGGGCCCGGAGGTGAAGTCGATCCGCAACGGCCGGGCCAACCTCCAAGACGGGTACGCCCGGATCGACAACGGCGAGGTCTGGCTGTTCGGCATGCACGTGTCGCCGTACGAGTTCTCCCGCGGGGAGCTCGACCCGGTTCGCCCGCGCAAGCTCTTGCTGCACCACAAGCAGATCGTGGAGCTCGCCCGCGCGCTCGAAGACCGGGGCACCACGCTGGTGCCGTTGCGCGTCTACTTCAAGGATGGCCGGGCGAAGGTGGAGCTCGCAACCGCGAAGGGCAAGGCGCGCTACGACAAGCGGCAGGCGATCGCCAAACGCGACGCGCTCCGCGAGACCCAGCGCGCGCTCAAAGGCGACCGCGATTAGCCGGCCGGCGCATGGCTATGCCCTTCAGTCGCCGACGCCGACCGACTCGCGTTCGACCTCGCGGATGGCGACGAGTGACGGCTCACCCTCGATGTGCACCCGCGGCAACCATTCGAGCCAGCTCGGGAACCACCAGTTGCGGTCGCCGAGCAACTCCATCGTGGCCGGCACGAGCACGAGGCGAACCAGTGTCGCGTCGATCAGCACCGCGAACGCGAGACCGAAGCCGATCAGCTTCAACACTCGCAGGTCGGAGAGCACGAAGCTGGCGAACACGCAGATCATGATCGCAGCCGCGGCGGTGATGAGCCGCGCGGTCTTCGCGAGCCCGTGCGCGACCGCGGTGGAGTTGTCGCCGGTCGCGTCGTACTCCTCCTTGATGCGACTGAGCAGGAACACCTCGTAGTCCATCGAGAGGCCGAACACGATCGCGAACAGCATCATCGGCACCCAGGCCTCGATCGGGCCCTCCTTCGAGATGCCGACGAGGTTCTTGATCCAGCCGAACTGGAAGATCGCGACGATCACGCCGTAGGCCGCGCCGATCGAGAGCAGGTTCATCACCACGGCTTTGAGCGGCACGAGCAACGACCTGAACACGACCATCAACAGCAGGAAGCTCAACAGCAGGATCGCGACGAACATGTAGGGAAGGCGCGAGCCGAGGATGTCGGCCAGGTCGATGCCGACCGCGGTGTAGCCGCCCACGTGCAGGTCGAGACCCGATCCCTTCGTTGCGTCGGGCACGACGTGATCTCGTAACCGGTGCACGAGCTCCGCGGTGCTCTGGTCTTGCGGTGAGCCCTTGGCCACGACCTGGAGCAGCACTCCCTTCGGGCTTTGCACGACCGGGCTCACCTGCGCGACGTCGGGATCGGCCTGGATCGCCGCGCGCAGTCGGTTGACCGCGGTCAGCTCCGCCGGCGACTTCAGATCGCCCGCGATCAGCAGCGGGCCGTTGAACCCTTTGCCGAAGCCCTCGGTGAGCAGGTCGTAGGCGCGACGCGTCGTGAGCTTGGTCGGGTCGTTGCCGGCGTCGGCCACCCCGAGGCGCATCGAGAAGAAGGGCAACGCGAGCACGACGAGGATCACCAGGCCGGTGAGCGCCGCGGTCCACGGGCGGGCCTGAATCGTGTTGCTCCACCGGGTCCAGAAGCTCGTGTCGACCGAGCGCCGCTTCTTCGCGCCCGGCAGCGCCAGCTTGTCGATCGTGTGGCCGACGAAGCCGAGCACCGCGGGCAACAACGTGACGGCGGCCGCCATCACGAAGAGCACGGCGAGCGACGCGCCTACCGCGAGACCGCGGATGAACGACACGCCGATGAGGAACAGGCCGAGCAGCGAGATCACGACCGTGCTGCCCGCGAACAGCACGGCCCGGCCGCTGGTGTCGATCGCGTGCACG
>CAZLEC010000833.1:0-1985 GCA_964558245.1 uncultured Burkholderiales bacterium
ACCCCGGCTATCCGCTGGCGGGCTGCACCGGTCCTTGCATCTGGGCGGTCGGCCAAGTCTTCATCATCGCCGGCGACGGTACCGGCTACAACGGTGACGGCATTCCCGCGAAGAGCGCCGAACTCGACAGCCCGACCGGCTTGGCAGTCGACAGAGCCGGCAACGCGCTCTTCTCCGACTCGGGCAACGACCGGGTGCGGGTCGTTGCGGTCTCCGCGTCGAATCCGGGCTATCCGGTCGGCACATGGACCGTTGGTGACATTTACACGGTCGCGGGGAGCGGCGCCGGCGCGTTCCACTACGACGGCGACGGCGTGATCGCGACCGTCGCTCAACTGTTCGAACCTCGCGGCGTGACGGTCGACACCACCGGCAACGTCGTGATCGCCGACTCCGGTAACGGTCGCGTGCGAGTGGTCGCGCTCTCGCCGTCGAATCCGGGCTATGCGCTCGCGGGTTGCACCGGCGGCTGCACGTGGGCAGCCGGCGACATCTACACCATCGCCGGCTATGGCGCCGACGGCTACAACGGCGACGGCATCGCTGCGACCGGTGCTGCGCTCGACCCATCTGCGGTGGCGGTCGACCCTCACTACAACCTGCTGATTGCCGACCAGGACAACGATCGGGTCCGAGTCGTCGCGGTCTCGGGATCAAATCCCGGTTATCCCGTGACGGGATGGACCGCGGGCGACATTTACACGATCGCCGGCAATGGCACGGGCAGCTATGTCAAAGACGGGATCCCGGCGGCGAGCACTTCGGTAAATCAGCCCGACGGTGTCACCGTCGACATCCACGGCAATCCGCTGATCGCCGACACCGACAACAACCGTGTACGAGTGATTGCGATGTCGGCCTCGGATCCCGGCTACTTGCTCTCCGGCTGCAGCGGCACCTGCCGTTGGACGGTTGGCGATATCTACACCGTCGCCGGTGACGGCACCGGCGCCTACAACGGTGACGGCATTCTCGATACCCGCGCCCAGCTCGACCGCCCGGCCGGCATCGCCCTCGACACCCACGGCAACGTCTACATCGCCGACTCCCTGAATTCCCGTATTCGGGAAGTGCAGCTGAGCGCGGCCGTGACGGTGCCGTGCGCGCCCCGCGTCGTCTCGGCCTCACCAGGCAAGAGTCGGGCGGTCGTGCATTGGCGCTTGCCGTCGTGCAACGGCGGTGCGGCCATCACCGGATACGTCGTGACCCCTTACCTGAAGTCCGCCGCGCTCCCGGCGCGGACCTTTCGATCGCCTGCGACCGCGCAGACCATCACCGGACTCACAGCCAAAAAGACCTACCGGTTCAAGGTCGCGGCCCGAAACAGCGCAGGACCCGGACCGTCGTCGGCCTTCTCCAACGCGATCACCACCAAATAGCCGATCGGTTCACGGCACCCAGGGCTGAACTTCGATCAGGGTGCCTTGGAACTTGTCGCGGTGCGAGACTTGCGATGACTTGCCGCTCCACGCGTTCGAGCCATGGCCAGATGTTGCCCGCTCATCCCGACCGCGACACATGTTGCCTTGCTCGCCGGGAAGCGACCGAGCCGGCATCGAGGCCAGCGGCGGCGGCTTCGGCACCGGAATATCGAAGGCGCCCACTTGTTGTAGATGGGCACAACTCCGATACCGACGTGTCGGCACTGGAGTTGACTGCGCGACGGGCTGCC
This sequence comes from uncultured Burkholderiales bacterium, assembly GCA_964558245.1. Lineage (GTDB taxonomy): Bacteria > Actinomycetota > Acidimicrobiia > IMCC26256 > PALSA-610 > JBBQER01. The sequence goes on from CAZLEC010000833.1 coordinate 1,673, forward strand.
GTTCATGGCGGTTGCGGCGACAACTGCCGATTCCCGGCGGTTGCTGCGGATGCGCGCAACACACCGCGCGGATTCGCGCGTAAGAGAGGACTGTTGTGATGAGTGCTGCTTTCGGTGTCTTTGTCATTGCGGGTGCCGCGGTCGCGTCATGCGCGATCCCGCCACATCATCTGTTCAGAAACCGTCATGCCGCCCCGCAACCGCAGACATGGAGCCGGTCGAGCGAAGAAGCGCCTCGATAGCTTGCGCTCTCACATGTCACGCGGGTGAGGCGCGTGTCGGTTCTGTGAGGGTGTCGGCGGCAAGGGTCCCG
>CAZLEC010000834.1:0-1980 GCA_964558245.1 uncultured Burkholderiales bacterium
GCATGACCTTCAAGGCCGAGTCGGACGACACCCGTTCGAGCCTCAGCTACAAGCTCAAGCGATTGCTGCGCTTCCGGGCGGCGCGGGTGCTCTGCACCGACCCCTACGCCCAGACCGACTCGGATCTCTGGCCGCTCGCCGAGGTGCTCGCGGAGTCGGATCTGCTCGTGATCGCCACGCCGCACCGTCTCTACGCCGACATCGAGGTCGACGTCCCCATCGTCGACGTGTGGGACTTGATGGGCAACGGCGAGCGCGTGTGACACCTCGGGTATCGGTCGTCATCCCCGTTTACAACGAGGGTGACGGCATCGTCACGTGTCTCGATCGATTGGTCGACGCGATCACGCTGCCGTGCGAGATCCTCGTCGTCTTCGACTCGCTCGACGACACGACGCGTCCCTACGCCGAGAAGTACGCGCTCGACGACCCGCGCGTCGTGCCGACGCTCAACTCGCTGGGTCGCGGCCCGGCGTTCGCGATCCGAACCGGGATCGAGCAGGCGACTGCGCCGGTCGTCGTGGTGAGCATGGCCGACGGCTCCGATGACCCCACGCAGGTCGACGAGCTCACCCGCCTCGTCGAGCGGGGCGTGGTGGTGGCGGCCGCGAGCCGCTACATGCCCGGGGGAGCCCAGATCGGCGCGCCGTGGCTGAAGGCGAGCTTCTCGCGCTGGGCCGGGCTCACGCTGTGCTGGTTCGCGCGGGTCGGCACCCACGACGCGACCAGCTCGTTCAAGGCCTACGACCGTGCGTTCGTGCAACAGGTCGGGATCGAGTCCGACACCGGGTTCACGCCTGCGATCGAGCTGGTGGCCAAGGCCCGTCGTCACCGTCGGCCCGTCGGCGAGATCCCGACGATCTGGCTCGAGCGGGTGCAGGGGGAGTCGAATTTCAATGTCCGGAAGTGGCTTCCCGCCTACTTCCACTGGTATTTCCATGCCTTCGGACCGAAGATCACCGCGCCGTAGGCGCCCGAGAAGCATCGTGAGCGAGCAATCATGAGCAAGATCGCCGTCAGCGGGTCGGCCGGGTTCATCGGCGGCTACCTCGTGCAAGAGCTGCTCTCGCGCGGGCACGAAGTCGTCGGCATCGACAACTTCTCGAAGTACGGCCCGGTCGCGCGCTCCTACGACGACCACCCGAGCTACCGGCTCGTGGAGGGCGACTGCTGTGACGTCGAGCTGATGACGGATCTCATCGGCGACTGCGATCACTTCGTCGCGGGCGCGGCCATGATCGGCGGCATCTCCTATTTCCACACCTACGCGTACGACCTTCTCGCGACCAACGAGCGGATCATCGCGTCGTCGTGCGACGCGGCGATCAAGGCGTTCGGCCGCGGGCGCCTGCAGAAGGTCACCTACATGAGCTCGTCGATGGTGTTCGAGTCGGCGACCGAGTGGCCGTCGTACGAGGGCCAAGAGCGCGAGTGCCCGCCGCCGCTCTCGTCGTACGGGTTCCAGAAGCTCGCGGTCGAGTACTTCGCGCACGCCGCGCACGACCAGTACGGCGTGCCCTACACGATCGTGCGGCCGTTCAACTGCGTCGGAGTGGGAGAAGGGCGCGCGTTGGGCGACGTCGAGGTGCTGAGCGGCAACGTGAAGCTCGCGATGAGTCACGTCGTGCCCGACGTCGTGCAGAAGGTGTTGAAGGGCCAGGACCCGCTGCACATCCTCGGCGACGGATCGCAGGTGCGGCACTACACGTACGGCGGCGATCTCGCCCGCGGCATCGCGATCGCGATCGAGCACCCCGACGCGCTCAACGACGACTTCAACCTCTCGACCAGCCAGTCGACGACCGTCCTCGAGCTCGCTCAGGTGATCTGGAAGAAGATCCGGGGTGCCGACGCGCCCTTCCGCTACGTCTCCGACGACCCCTTCGAGCACGACGTGCAGAAGCGGGTGCCGGCCACCGAGAAGGCCAAGCGCGTGCTCGGCTTCGAGGCGACAACGAGCCTGAGCGACATGCTCGACGA
>CAZLEC010000835.1:0-1978 GCA_964558245.1 uncultured Burkholderiales bacterium
CCCCGCGGAGTCGAGGAGCCACACGAACGGCATCCGCTGCTTCACCGCATGCGCCCGCAAGCGCGAGATCTTGTTCTCGCCGACGGCGCCCATCGAGCCGGCCATCACCGTGAAGTCGTACGCCGCGACGCACACCGGCCGGCCGTCGATCTCACCGACGCCCGTGATCGCGCCGTCGGCGGCGAGGTAACGGTCGCCGAGCCCGGCGTCCATGTGGTCGGCCAGCAACCCGTACTCGACCCACGTTCCCGGATCGAGCAGCAGGTCGAGGCGTTCGCGCGCGGTGAGCTTGCCCAGCTCGCGCTGGCGCACGACCCGATCGGCGCCGCCCATCTCGAGCGCCCGCTCCCGGCGCTTCGCGAGATCGCCGACCAGCGGACCCCAATCGTGCACGTCTCCACCGGCGGTCGAGATCGGCTTCGCCATCAGCGTCCCTTCCATTGCGGTGCGCGCTTCTCGGCGAAGGCGGCGACACCCTCGGCCGCGTCCTCGGTCTGCGTCGTCACGGTCAGCATCCCCTGGAGATACGAGAGCGCGGCGTCGGCATCCATCTCGAGCACCCGGTAGAACGCATCGCGACCCCAGTGCATGATCAACGGCGACTTCGCCGCGAGCTCGGCCGCCAGCGCGTCGACCGTCGCGTCGAGCTCGGCGACGGGCACGACGCGTTGCACGAACCCGATGCGCGCGCCTTCCTCGGCCGACACGCGCCGGCCGGTCATCATCAGGTCGAGCGCGGTCTTCGGCGGCATCGAACGCAACAGCGGAACCGTGATCATGTACGGCCACAAACCCACGTTGATCTCCGGTGTGCCGAACACCGCGTCGTCGGCCGCGACCACGAGATCGCACGCGCACGCGAGCCCGAAGCCGCCCGCGAGCGCGTAGCCGCGCACCCGGGCCACGATCGGCTTGCCCAGCGACCACATGTCGCGGAACAGGTCGGCGAGCAGGCCGCGACCATCATGTGCGGCCGCCGCACCCGCGTTCTCCGCGATGCCGGTGAGATCGGCGCCCGCGCAGAAGGCCTTGTCGCCCGCGCCGGTGAGCACCACGACCCGGACGTCGGCGTCGGCCCGGGCTCGCGCCATCGCGTCGCGCAGGCCGCTCATCACCCCGTACGACATCGCGTTCCGGCGATCGGGTCGATTGATCGTCACCCGGGCAACCCCGCCCGACGCGTCGTACAACAGTTCTGGACTGTTCATGCCCGGATCGTACGCGACCTGCGCGGTACCGTTGCCGGGTCATGCTCGTGCTCGGGATCGCCATGCTCGCCGCGCTGCTGGTCCCGCTCGTGACCTTCGGGTCGTACAAGCGCCTCGTCAACACCGAGATTCACTGGGGTTGGCTGCTGGGCACCGGGCTCGCGATCCAGCTGGCGCTCGAGTACTACACGCTGCCGCGGCGCTACTGGCACACGCTGGGCTTCGGGCTGCTCGTCGCGTCGTACGTGTTGATCCTCGCGTTCTGTACCCGCAATCTCGTGTTGCGCGGCATGTCGATCGTGCTCATCGGGATCGCGTGCAACGCCCTCGTCATCGTCGTGAACCAGGGAATGCCGGTGAAGTTCCCGCCGGAGTGGCGCAACGAGTCGTGGGTCCAGGCGACCGTGAAGCACCACCCCCAGCAGCACGGCGAGTCGCTGCTGTTCCTCTCCGACATCATCATCGTGAGAGACCCCTACGACACGGTGATGTCGTTCGGTGATCTCATCCTCACCGTCGGTCTCTGCGACGTCGCGTTCAACGTGAGCCGCGACCCGCAGCGCCGCAAGCGCAAGGCCCGGCAGGCAGTGGCGCGTATGGCCGCACAGCCGTACGCTTCGAGCGTTCCCGCGAGGCGCCAACCAACGGGGGTATGAGCATGATCGACGTCGACGGCCTCGTCGCCCTGGTTCTGCTCATGTTCTGGGTCTGGGCGCTGCTCGACTGCATCGCGACCGACTCGGCGCTGTGCCGCAACCTGCCCAAGCCGA
>CAZLEC010000836.1:0-1971 GCA_964558245.1 uncultured Burkholderiales bacterium
CGCGGCTGTTTGAAGCCGGCCAGCCGACCGTCGCAGTGGGCACGGAGCGCCTCGACGGTCAGCGTCGCGCCCGCGCGCGTCACCACCACGGCGGTCACGATCTCGCCCCACTCGACGTCGGGGACGCCCACCACCGCGACCTCGACCACGTCGGGGTGCGAGCCGAGCACCGCTTCCACTTCGGGCGGCGCGACGGTCTCGCCGCCGGTGCGGATCACATCGCGGGCGCGGCCCACGATCGACACGTAGCCGTCGTCGTCGAACGCTCCGAGGTCGCCCGTGTGGTACCACCCGTCCGCGAGCGCCTCGGCGGTCGCGGCGGGATCGTCGAAGTAGCCGTCCATGAGGAACGGGCTGCGCACGCACACCTCGCCGCGTTCGTCGAGCCGCACCTCCACGCCCGGTTGGGCGATGCCGACGCTGCCGGGCTTGCGGAACAGGTCGGCGTCGCCGAGCGAGAGCGACGGTCCGGCCTCGGTCGATCCGTAGAACACGCGCGTCACGGTGTGCGGCAACGCGTGCTTGATCGCGGCGAGCAGCTCCGGGGGCGTCGCGGAGGTGCCGGTGTCGGCTTCCACCAGTGACGACAGGTCGTAGGCCTCGAGGCCGTGCTCGAGGATGCGGCCCCACACCGCGGGAATGCAATAGAGGCGCGCGGCCCGGTGCCGTTCGGCGGTCGAGAGCAGCGTCGCGGCGTCGGGGACGGTCACGAAGTGCACGGCGCGGCGCGCCTGCCACGTGCCCAACGCGATGGTCCAGCCCGCCATGTGGAAGAGCGGGAACATGCACACGGTGCCGCCACCGCCCGGCGAGGTGGTCGCGCCCACGAACGTGCGCAGCCAGTTGGTGCGGTGCGACAGCACGACCCCTTTCGGGCGTCCGGTGCTCCCGCTCGTGAAGAAGATGACGTGGGGGTCGAGCTCGCTGATCTCGACGTCGGGCCGCGCGGCGCCCGCGCCGCCTTCGGGCAGATCTTCCAACGCCCCGGGGACACCGAGGTGATCGGCCAGCTGCCCGACGGCGCCGCCGGAGCCCGCGCCGGAGCCCGCGCCGAGCCCGAGCCCGAGCACGATCTTCGGGCGGGCCAGCTCGGCCACGGGGATGACTTCCTCGAGCGACGCGCGGGCGTTGAGCGGGGCGAACACCGCGCCGATCTTGGCGGCCGCCGCGAACACCCCGATCGCTTCGAGCGACGTGTCGCCCCACCACAGCACGCGGTCGCCCCGCTGGATGCCGCTGCGAAGCATGGCGTGCGCGGTCCGGTTCGCGCCGCGTTCGATGTCGGCAAACGTCAGCGCGCTGTCGTCGAGTGTGGCCGCGACGGCATTGGGTGCGACGTCGGCCGCGTTCTCGAGGATCCGGCTCACGTGCAGCATCGGGCCCGAGCCTCGCGCGCGGAAGGTGCGGCTCGCCCCTCCGACTTGCCTATCGACAATCATTGTCCATAGGGTGGACTTGTCATGAAGACGGGCGACGAGCTGACCACCTTGTTCCGGGAGCGCGGCCTGCGCGTCACGCCCCAGCGCCAGGTGATCTTCCGCCTCCTCCACGGCGACGACGCCCATCCCACGGTCGAGTCGATCTACGAGCGGGCGCAGGCCGAGATGCCAACGATGTCGCTCAAGACCGTGTACCAAACCGTGCACGATCTCGAGGCGCTCGGTGAGGTCGACATTCTCGACCTCGGTACCGGCTCGGTTCGGGTCGACCCCAACGTCGAGCACTCGCATCACCATCTCGTGTGCACCAGTTGCGGCCGGGTGCGCGATCTTCCGGTCGAGTTCGACGGCCTGAAGGTTCCCGGTCGCTATCGCCACGATTTCACGGTCGACGCCGTGCAAGTGATCTTTCGCGGCCGCTGCGACGAGTGTTCGTAGCGGCGTACCGCCATCAGCAGTTTCTCCCCGCAGTTCGTAAACGTCCGACAGCCCAAAAGGAGCAATACCGATATGCCCAAGCTTGAAGGAACTC
>CAZLEC010000837.1:0-1968 GCA_964558245.1 uncultured Burkholderiales bacterium
CCCCCCCCCCCCCCCCCCCCCCCCGACCGCCCGCCCCCCCCCGCGCGCCCAGGCGGAACACGTGCGTCAGGCTATGGGCATGGCCTCGTCACGAGACGGCCGCCCGCGAAGCCCCGGTCGTAGCCGCATGCAGCCAGGCGCAGATCCCGTAGGCCCGGTCGGTGGAGTGGCGTGCGCGTGGAGGTGGAGGGTCGGAGGGTCGGAGGGTCGGAGGGTCGGAGGGTCGGAGGGTCGGAGGGTCGGAGCCGCGTGCATAGCCTGTCGAGGATGAGGGCGGGCGGTCGGGCCGGCGTGGTCGTGGTGATCGCGATCATGTCGGGGCTGCTGACGTCGTGCGCGACCAAGCCGTTCTCCGATCGGACGGGTTCGCTCGTTTGGCGCCGGTGCGGTGGCGTCGAGTGCACGACGCTGGCGGTGCCGCTCGACTGGTCGCATCCCGGCTCCGGCACCATTCGGCTGGCCCTGGCCCGGCGCCCGGCCGGCGGGCACCGGATCGGCGTGCTGCTCACGAATCCGGGTGGGCCGGGCGCGTCGGGCACCGATCTCGTCCACCAAGCCGGCGACGTGTTCGACGGGTCGGTCCTCGACCGGTTCGACATCGTGTCGTGGGACCCGCGCGGCGTCGGCGGGAGCGCCCCCGCCGAATGCGGGTCGAAGCTCGACTACTTCTACGAGGTCGACCGGAGCGGCACCGACACCGCGACCGCGAATGCCAACGCCGCGGTCTCGAAGCGGTTCGCAGCCGATTGCGCGCGCGACGCGGGCCGGCGGCTCCCGTTCCTGTCGACCGACGCGACCGTGCGTGACATGGACGCGATCCGCGCCGCGATGGACGTGCCGACGATCGACTACCTCGGCTTCTCGTACGGCACCTATCTCGGCGCGCTCTACGCCGACCGCTACCCGAACCGGGTGCGCACGATGGTGCTCGACGGCGCGATCGATCCCGCGGCTTCGTACGCCGACTCGACGATCCGCCAGTCGGTGGGTTTCGAGGACTCCCTCGACGCGTTCTTCGCGTGGTGCAAGGGCAACAAGCACTGCGCGTTCGCGCGGGACGGCGACCCGGCGAGGGCCTTCGACGACCTGATGGCGTCGATCTCCCAGGAGACCGATCCGGGGACCGTGCACGGCGAGCACCGCACGCTCGACATCGGCGAAGCGAACATCGGGGTCGCGTCGGCGCTGTACGGCGGTAACGGAGCCGACGGCTGGGGTGCGCTCGGCACCGCGCTCAACGACGCGGCGCGGGGTGACGGCGGCCCGCTCCTCGCGCTCTCGGACTCCTACACGGGCCGCAACCCGGGCGGCACGTACGACACCGATACGGCCGCGTTGTACGCGATCGGCTGCCTCGACGGTCCCGAGCCGCCGACCCTCGAGGCCGTGCGGCAGCTCGCGGTGCGCGCGGCGCGGGTGTCACCGCACTTCGGCGCGTCGACGGTGTGGCTCGGTCTGCCGTGCACCTACTGGCACGCGCCCCCGGTCGGCCGGCCGGGTCCCATTCACGCGGCGGGCGCGCCGCCGATCGTCGTCATCGGCAACACCGACGACCCGGCGACGCCGTACGAGCAGGCGCAGGCACTCGCGCACGAGTTGAGCTCGGGCCGCCTGCTCACCTACGTGGGAGAGGGCCACACCGCGTACGGGCGCGACGACTGCATCGACAAGGCGGTGGACACCTACCTGATCTCGCGTCAGGTCCCGGCCGGCGGCACCCGCTGTCACTGACTCGTACGGGCGCGGCTACTTGATGTCGAGCGAGAGCATGCGGATCGCGTTGCCGCGCAGGATCTTGTAGACGACGTCGTCGGAGAGGTCGCTCATCAGCCCGCGCGCGATCTCCAGCGTGTGCGGCCACGTGGAGTCGGTGTGCGGGTAGTCGGTCTCGAACGTCACGTTGTCGACACCCACGCGGTCGAGCGACTCGAGGCCGTGCCGATCCTTGAAGAAACAGCCGTACACGTG
>CAZLEC010000838.1:0-1966 GCA_964558245.1 uncultured Burkholderiales bacterium
ATCGAGAAGTGGGTGGCGTGGGCCGCGTCGCCCACCAGCACGGTGTTGCCGGAGTGCCAACACTCGTTGGTGACGGAGCGGAAGTTGAGCCAGGGGAGCGGCTCGTCGTCGCGACCGAGGTGCTCGAGCGGTGCGCCGTCGAGCTGCTTCGCGAAGATGTCTTCGAGCACGCGGATGCCGCCCGGCCCGGAAGCCGTGTCGAGACCGAGGCCGGCCCAGGTCTCGGGCGCGCACTCGACGATGAACGTGCTCATGTTGTGGTCGAACGAATAGGCATGACACCAGATCCATCCGGCGTGGGTGTTCACGAACGCGAACGTGAACGGATCGAACGCTCTCGGCGTTCCCAACCAGACATACTTGTTCCGGCCGACCACCGTCGAGGTCCCGAACGCAGCGGAGTCGCGCTGGCGCAACGTGCTGTTCGCGCCATCGGCCGCGACCACCACGTCGGCGTCGAGCCACGCGGACTCGCTCGTGACCGTTTGGTCGAACCGGACCCGCACGCCGAGCTCCGAGGCCCGCGCAACCAGGATGTCGAGGAGCTTCGAGCGCCCGATGCCGTAGCCGGATCCCTCGTGCTCGACGACCGCGCCCTCGAGATCGAGCAACTGCCCCCGCCACCTCGCGGCACCTTGTGCGATGCGCCGGGCCGTCTCCGCGTCGGTGGCGCGCAGGTCGTCGAGGAGATCGTCCCAGAACACCACGCCCCAACCGCCGGGCGTTCCTGCTGCTTTGCGTTCGAGCACCGTCACCTCGTGACCGGAGCTCGACTGCTTCATGAGGATCGCAAGGTACAAACCTGCGGGACCCCCACCCACGCACACGATCCTCATGCGACCCGGCCTCCCCACCATCGTCGCCCCGCAACCTAGATGGCGTCGGGCCGGCGTGCCCGTTCCGCGGCGTCATCGTCGGACGCCGTGTGCGGAATTCTCACCGGATAACGCTCGAAGCGGAACGAACCGACCAAGAAGACGGTCGAGCGTCGTGGTCGGAACGTGCGGCTACGCCGGCTGGTCGTCCTGCGCGGCGCGCAGCCGCTTGGCCAAGGTCTGCAGCAGGTTCCACGCGATGGTCGCGTTCTGTTGCACGAGCGGTCGGAACTCCCAGTAGGTGAGCCCGTAACACACGAGTTCGTCGCTCGCGGTGATCGTCGCCGATCGGGCACCCTCGTCGATCAGGGCGATCTCGCCGAAGTAGTCGCCGCTCCTCAGCGTCGCGCGCACCCGGCCGCCGACCGAGACGGTGGCCTCGCCCGACTCGATCACGAAGAACGCCGCGCCACCCGCGCCTTCCTTGGTGACGGTCTCGCCCGGCGCGAATCGGCGTTCCTTGAACAGTGCCGCGATGCCCTCGACGTCGCGCGGGCTCATGTTGGCGAAGAACGGCACGCGCTCGATCACCTCGACCGGCCCGCTCGGCGCGCTGGTTCGGGGTGACGATCCCGCCCGCGTCACCGCCCGGCACTGGAGCAGGTACAGCCGGCCGCCCGCGAACGCCCACTCGATGTCGCGCGCGGGCCCGTAGACCTCCTCGCACTTTTCCGCGAGCGCGTTCATCTGCGCCAGCTGGTCGTCGTCGAGGCACAGCTGCTCGACGCGCTCGGGCGCGACCGTCTCCTCGAACGTTCCGCCGTCGGCCGCGGCCCGGATCGCGATCTTCTTGAGGCCGGCCGTGCGTTCGAGCACCGCACCCGCGCGGTCGATCCGAAACGTGTCGGGGATCACGCGCCCGGCAACGACGACCTCGCCGAGTCCCCAGCTCGCTTCGATCAGCCGCTCGTCGGCTTTGTTGATCGGGTTCTGCGTGAACATGACCCCGGCGACGTCCGGATCGAGCAATGACTGAACCACGACGCCGATGCTCGGTCGGGCAAAGAGGCCCACCCGCTGGCGGTAGGTGATGGCGGAGTCGGAGTTCGCCGACCACCAGATCTCGCGCACCGCCGCGCTCAGGTCGTCGA
>CAZLEC010000839.1:0-1959 GCA_964558245.1 uncultured Burkholderiales bacterium
CGCCCGCGCCGACCGGATCCTCACGAGCAACGCGTTCAAGCGACCGTTCGAGCGGCGGCGCTGCATCGTGCCCGCCGACGGCTTCTACGAATGGCAGAAGCTCGAGGGCAAGCGCCCGAAGGTGCCGTGGTTCATCCGGGGCCGAGACGGCGAGCCGCTCGCCTTCGCCGGTCTGTGGGAGACGTGGCACGACCCGGCAGCGGGAGACGACGCGCCGCGGCTGCGCTCGTGCGTGATCATCACCACCGACGCCAACGAGCTGGTCGAGCCGATCCACGATCGCATGCCGGTGGTGCTGCCGGAGACCGCGTGGGACACATGGCTCGACGTCGACAACCACGACACCGCGACGCTGCAGAAGCTGCTCGTGCCGTTGCCGGCGAGCGAGCTGGAGGCGTGGACGGTCTCGACTCTCGTGAACAAAGCCGACAACAATTCGCCGGACCTCATCGAGGCCGTACCGGTAGCTTCCGGCTGATGGAGTACTCCGACTATTGCGCCGCGATCGACCGCGAAGGTCACGCGCTCGGCGCGGCCGCGCGTCGCGCCGGAGTCGACCGGGCGCTCCCTTCCTGCCCCGACTGGCAGGTCGCAGACCTGCTCGGCCACGTCGGTCGGCTCCACCGCTGGGTCGCCTCGATCGTCGACTCGGCGGGTGCGGCTCCGCCCGATCACTGGTCGAATGCCGAGCCCCCGCCGGTCGACGAGCGCCTTGATTGGTTCGAGGCCGGCGTCGTCGTCGTCGTCGACGCGTTACGGCGCGCGGATCCGACCCACCCGGCGTGGTCGTGGACCGACGATCACACGGCGGGCTTCTGGGCCCGCCGCCAGGCCAACGAGACCGCCGTCCACCGTTGGGACGCGCAGCTCGCAGGCGGCGCGGCCGAGCCGATCGATCACGACCTCGCGGTCGACGGGATCGACGAGTTCTTCGGCCTGATCCCGTTCTGGCGCCACGAATCGAGGGTTCGCGGCACCGGCGAGTCGATCCATCTGCACTGCACCGACGGCGAGGGTGAGTGGCTCGTGCGGCTCGGGGCCGACGCGGTGCTGATCACGCGCGAGCACGCCAAGGGTGACGTCGCCCTGCGCGCGCCCGCTTCGGACTTGCTCCTCTTCCTGTGGGGCCGCGCCGGCCACTCGGGCGCCGAGGTGTTCGGCGATGCGTCGCTACTCGATCGCTGGCAGCAGCTCGTGAAGTGGTGAGCGGCGAGCGGTAGGGCTCAGTCGGGCACGACGGCGTGCCGGAGAACCTCGATCACATGCTCGCGCCGCGCCGCGAGCGCGTCGGCCGACAGCGGATCGATGTCGAGCAGGTCGTTCATCAGCGGGGCGTCGGAGAGGTACGAGAGCACCGCGCCGTAACCGGTGAGCAACAGCTGGCGCGCGTCGTAGCGGCGCAGCCGGCCGGCATCCATCTCCCGTTCGAGGAAGGCCGCGCCGCGGTCGAACAACGGGCGCAACAGCACCGCCAGCTCTTCGCGCAGGATCGGACCGCCTTCGAGGGCTTCCCAGCGCACCAGGCGGACGAAGTCGGGGTGCTCCTCGAAGAAGCGGAAGGCGGCACGCAACATGCGCTCCACCTGGGCCCAGCCCTCGCGGGGGCCTTCGATCGCGTTGTCGACGAGCGCGACCCAGTCGGCGAACGAGTCGAGCACGACCGCGCGATAGAGCGCGTCCTTCGAGGGGAAGTGGTGCAGCAGGCTCGGACGGCGGATGCCGACTTCGTCGGCGATCTGGTTGAGGCTCGTACCCGAGTAACCGTGGTCCGCGAAGCGACTGCGCGCCACCTCGAGGATCAACTCCTTTGTCGACCGCTCGACCATGAGCTCCTTCGTGGAGGGCAGGTCGTCCCGTTGCGGCCTGGAGGCGGCGAGAGCCACGGCCTGAGTCTACCGACGGGTCGGTAGTAGCTTTTGGGAGATGTCCGGACCGCAGATCCTCGCGGCGGTGAGCGCG
>CAZLEC010000840.1:0-1954 GCA_964558245.1 uncultured Burkholderiales bacterium
GAAACGGGCGCTCGCGACGGCATCGTCGCATTGAATCGAAAGGTGGTCGAGCATGATCGCACGCTACCGAATGTTCACGGGCGCCGGGTAGGCGACGAGCTGAGCGCGACCTACGGTTCCCAGGTCGGGTCGCGGCCGTAGAACGCGACGAGTCGGTCGGCGATCGGCGCGTTGTCGGCGATCGCGACCTCCGGTCCGACGATTGCCGTGTCGCGGCGCAGGCCCGACGCGCGGAGCCCGGCGTACGCGCGGGCGCAAAGATCCTCGTCGAGCCCGGCCGGCAGATCGGCGGCGCGGGCGAGGTCCCAGGTGTGCACGAGCACGTCGGTGGTGAGCGCGTCGAGCATCGTGCGCGGCGTGCTCTCGCCGCCGCCGGGCAGCTCCGTTGCCCGATCGAGTGCTCCTTCGGTGTCGAGCGCGGTGAACAGCGCGAGCGACGTGGCCGCCCACCGTTCGGCGGGACCCGACTTCGGCCGGTGCGCGCGTACGCCCATCGGTCGCAACAGCAAGAACTCGTGGAAGCCGATCACATGCTCGACCAGCATTCGTGCGTCCCACTCGGTGCACGGCGTGGGGCGGTCCCATTGATCGGCGGGCACCAGACCGGCGACGCGCGCGAAGCCGTTGCCGGCGACCCGATGCCGTTCGACGAGGTCGATCACGCTTCCAGCTCCCAGACGAGCGCCATCGGGAGCCCGACCACGGCCGCGCGGACCACCGACTCGCCGGCGTAGCCGAACTTGGCCATGGCCATGTCGATGTGCCATGCGGGCTCGACGCACTGCAGCACGGTGAGCCCGTGGTCGCGGAACGACTGCAGGTAGGTCGACACCGAGTGCACGTGACTCCGGATGAAGTGCGCTTCGTCGTTCGCGTCGCGAAACGCGGCGTGGGCCCCGACGATGCCCATGCTCGGATGGATGTTCGAGATCAGCAGCCGTCCGCCCGGGCGAACGACGCGCGCCAACTCGGCGACCGTCGGATCGATCGTCGGGAGATGGTCGAACAGCAGCGAGCACACCGCGGCGTCGTACGCATCGGTCGGGAACGGCAACGCGATCGTCGAGCCCAACGCGAACGGGATCGCCGATCCGTCCGCGACCGCCTTGCTACGCGCGGCGTCGAGCATCTCGCGCGACTGGTCGACGCCCGCCACTGCCTGGCCGAGGCCGGCCAGGTGCAGGGTGTGGCGGCCGGTGCCGCACGCGGCATCGAGGACGCGCCAGCCCGGCGGCCACGCTCCGAGGATCTCCCGGGCCGCGGGTTGCTCGAGCTCGATCAGCGGGTTGCCCGGCGCGTCGTACACCGGCGCCCAGCGCGCGTAACCCGACACGACGTCGTGCTCGACGCCGCCGCCCGCCACGCGCGCGATGTCGGGATCGGTCGGCCGGGGCCGGGTGAGGCCGGCGACGAACGCGTCGAGTTGCGCGTCGTCGGAGACGGAGCCCGCACGGATCAACGCGAGCCCGCCGAGACCGAGCTGCATGTGCCAGCGCGTGAAGGGCATCTGCCGAGCGTACGACCGGCGGTTCAGCCGCGACGTGCGATTTCGGTGATCGACGGCGGTGCGGCCGCCGGCGCGATGCCCCACGCTTCGTTCGGGTCGGCGCCGAGTGAGAAGTGCAGCTGCGCGCCGGAAGTGAGCACGGCGGCCGGCAGCCAGGGGCAGACGTATGCCGTCCGACCGCAGGCGGTAGGCGCGTCGAGGCCCGACACCTGCAGCGATTGCACGTAGCGGTTCGCGTCCGACGCGCCGGGCGCGGTGATGTCGATGTTGCGACCGTTGGCCAGCGTGATGCGGACGTGCGAGAACAGCGGGCTGGCCAGCACGAGGTTGGCAGTGCCCGGAGTCTCGGGATACAAGCCGATCGCGGCCCACACGTACCACGACGACATCGCGCCGACGTCGTCGTTCCCGGGCTCGCCGTTCGGTGTCGGCGCGTAGAGATCGGTG
>CAZLEC010000841.1:0-1950 GCA_964558245.1 uncultured Burkholderiales bacterium
AGGGCCACGTCGTGTCGGTGTGCGGGTAGTCGGTCTCGAAGCAGATGTTGTCCTCACCGACCGCGGCGATGGACTCGACTCCGTGGGCGTCGTTCGTGAAGCAGCCGAAGATCCGGCCGCGGTAGTAGGTCGACGGCGGTTCGGGGATCGTCTCTTTCGCCTTCGTCCAGCTCGAGTGGAACTCCCACACGTTGTCGGCTCGTTCGAGGGCGTAGGGGATCCAGCCGATCTGGCCCTCCGAGTACGCCAGCTTCAGCTCGGGGAAACGCACCAGCACTCCCGAGAACAAGAAGTCGGCGAGCGAGGCCATCGAGTTGTTGAACGACAGCATGATGTCGGTCGAGGGCGGCGCGTCCGGCGAGGCCGCCGGCATCTTCGACGACGATCCGATGTGCATGCACAAGGTCGTGCGCGTCTCCTCGCACGTCGCGAACAGCGGGTCCCAGTACCCCGTGTGGATGCTCGGGAGGCCCAGATGCGTCGGGATCTCACTGAAGCAGATCGCCCGGGCGCCGCGGGCCGCGTTTCGCGTGACCTCGGCCACCGCGAGGTCGACGTCCCAGAGCGGAATCAGGCACAACGGGATGAGGTGGCCGCCGGAGTCGGCGCACCAGTCGTCGATCATCCAGTCGTTGTAGGCACGGACACATTCGAGCCCGAGCTCGGGGTCGTTGCCTTCCATGAACGTCTGCCCGCAGAATCGCGGAAACGTCGGGAAGGCGAGTGAGCCGTCGACGCCCGCGAGCGCGAGGTCGTCGACGCGTGCCTTCGACTCGTAGCAACCCGGTCGCATCTCGTCGTAGGTCATCGCCGCGATGTACATCTTCGAACGATCGAAACGGCGAACGTCGCCGTCGGGCGTCGCGTCGAGCGGGATCGCGACATGCCGCTTGTGCACGTAGACGAGCCGGTCCTCGTAGAGCCAGTAGTCGCCCCAACGCCCGTCTTCGGTCATCTCCTGCTTGTACGACGCGCCGACGTCGAGCGAGAACTCGCCCCATCGGGCGCGCCGGACGCGCGGCCCGCGCTCGCGCATCCGCGCCGGCAGCCGGTCCTGCCAGAGCTCGGCCGGCTCCACGACATGGTCGTCGACGCTGATGATCTTGGGGAGCTCCCTCATGGCGCGCCGCTCACTCTTCATTCGGTCTCGGCGAGCGGGTCGTGCTGACGACCGGAGTCGAAACCACCGTGCTTGCGCATGAACGTGGTCGATCTCCGGCGGATGCGCCAGCCGTCGGCGGTGCGCACGTACTCGTCGCGATACCAGCCGAGGCGCATCGCATGGGTTTGCTGATCGACGAACACGAAGTGCTGCACGCCGGTGGCCGTGTCGCCGTCGAGCTCGACGACGGGCATGTTCCCGATGAACTGGCCGCGTGGCGCGGCTGCGAGCAGCGCCGGAAACCGCTCGAGCGTGTACGGCGTGCCGAAGGCGTTGTACTCCGCGTCCGGAGTGAACACGTCGAGCCACCGGTCCTGGAGGAACTGGCTCGTGTACGCCATGTACCTGCTGCACAGGGCGTGGAGCTCGACCAGGTCGGAGGTTCGCTGCGAGTTGTCGGTCATCCGGAGTCCGATCTCGATGCGGAAGTCCGAGATTCAGGAGCGAGAATGAGATTATCAGCGGCTGCGCCCTCAGCGTCCGAAACCGACGAATCGATCTTGAGAGCGGACATATCGTCTCTTGCAAAGACAATTATCGGGCGGGTAGGTTCTCGCCCAAGACCAACGATCCGAGGGGGATCCATGCATCGTTCAGTTCCCGTCCGCCTGCTCACCTTGGCGGTTGCCGCTACCGCGCTCACGGCCGTCCCGTTCGCGTTGCCCGCATCAGCGGCCGCAAAGCCAAGCGTCTCGTGTGCGAAGTTGGTGTCGACGACGTCGCTCAACCTGACGGCCCAGACCGGAACGGTCTCGTCGAGTTTCCTCACCTGCACGCCCGCCGGTTTG
>CAZLEC010000842.1:0-1950 GCA_964558245.1 uncultured Burkholderiales bacterium
TCGACTACCTCGTGTGCGGCTGGCCGAGTGAGGGCCGCGGCCTCGTGGAGCAGTTCGCGCGCCGGGTCCTCAAGTAGTCCACACGGTTCCTGGCGACCGCGGCCGGGCAATCCGCCGTAACTGACGCTAACGTCAGGTTTCTCAAACGGATGCCCGGGAGTTGCCTGTCATGCGCGAGCTGCCCAAGATCATCAGCGTCGACGACCACGTGGTCGAGCCCCCGCACGTGTGGCAGACCTGGTTGCCGGAGAAGTGGCGTGCGCGCGGCCCGCACGTGGAGCGCAAGAAGTGGGGCCCGTTCGAGCACAAGCCCGGCGCGCGGTACGGGAACCACGAAGACCCCGACGGGACGTGGGGCGACGCCTGGTACCTCGACGGCCAGCTGATCTACGTGCAGAAGCGGTTCGTCGCGATCCCGCTCGACGCCACGCCCAACGGCGATCTGTCGAAGTTCGACCCGTCGAAGATGGTCATGACCGCGGTGACCTACGACGAGATGCGCCCCGGTTGTTACGACCGCGACGAGCGCATCAAGGACTTCGAGCTCAACTGGACCGATGGTTCGCTGCCGTTCCCGACGTTCCCGCGCTTTTGCGGTCAAACCTTCTACGAGACGCCCGATCGTGAACTCGGGCTGGCGTGTGTGAAGGCGTACAACGACTGGATGGTCGAGGAGTGGTGCGGGCCCTCGGGCGGCTTGAACATCCCGCTGTGCATCATGCCGTTGTGGGACGTCGAGCTCGCAGCTCGGGAGATCCAGCGCAACGCGGATCGCGGCGTGCGCGCGTTCTGCTTCAGCGAGATGCCGCACCACCTCAAGCTGCCGACGATCCACAGCGGCGAGTGGGATCCCGTGTTCCAGGTGTGCAACGACACCGGCGTGACGTTGTGCATGCACATCGGATCGTCGTCGACGAATCCCGCGGCGTCGCCCGACGCGCCCGGAGGTGTGGGCGGCACGCTCGCATTCAACAACTCGATGGCGTCGCTCGCCGACTGGTTGTTCTCGGGGAAGCTGATCCAGTTCCCGAAGCTGAAGCTCGCGTACTCGGAGGGACAGATCGGCTGGATCCCGTACGCGCTCGAGCGGGCCGACACCGTGTGGGACAAACACGACGCGTGGCAGAAGTCGAAGGCCCGTATCCCCGAGCCGCCCTCGACCTACTACTACGGCCGCATCTTCGGGTGCTTCACCGCCGATCACCACGGCCTGCACTCGTTGTCCGAGGTCGGCGAGGACAACATCTGCTTCGAAACCGACTATCCGCACACCGACACGACGTGGCCGAACTCGAAGGAGTACATCGAGAAGATGCTCGCCGACTTCGACGACGACGTGGCGTACAAGGTGCTGCGCGGCAACGCGATCAGGATGCTGGAACTCGATCGGGTGTAGCGATGCTCGGGGGGCCGCGGGACGTTTGCCTGATCGACGTCTACGAGACGTTGCTCACCGTCGACTTCAGTTCGGTTCTGGCCGAGCTGGCGGCAATGGCGCGGGTCCCGCCGGGTGATTTCCGCGCGGCACTCGGGGAGATCGAGGCGAGCGTCGCGATCGGCGAGGTCACGATGGCCGACGCCCTGCGGAGGGCGTTGCGATCGTGCGGCATCGCGCCGGATGGTTCGCTCGTGCGCGATCTCGTGGATGCCGACCGGCGTCTCCTCTCGGAAACGGTGCGGCTTCACGACGACGCCAACGCGTTTCTCGAGATGCTGAAACGGCGCGGCGTGCGCTCGGCGTTGGTCAGCAACTGCGCCGAGAACACTCGGCCGCTCTTGGCGCACCTCGGGCTCGACGTGCGCGTCGACGTGGTCGTGCTCTCGTGTGAGAGCCGGATGCGCGAAGCCATCGCCGCGGATGTACTACCGCGCGCTCGCCGAGTTGGGAGCGGACCCGCGCCGAGCGGTGCTCGTCGACGACCAGTCCACATACTGCGAGGGTGCGGCCGC
>CAZLEC010000843.1:0-1944 GCA_964558245.1 uncultured Burkholderiales bacterium
GTAGTGGACCACGACTCCGAGCCGTGGCTCGCCGGTGTGGTTCGCGCCGCCGCCGTGCCAGAGGCTGCCGAGGTAGAGCAATAGCGAGCCGGCCGGCATCTCGACGGTGATGGTCGACGCGTCGGGTCCGGGTATCTCCGTCGTCCAACGGTGACTGCCGGGAACGATCACCGTGCCGCCGTTGTCGGCCGTGAAGTCGCACAGCGGCCACATCGCGTTCACGACGATCTCGTCGTGCGGGCGCTTCAGCGGATAGATCGCGTCGTCGGGGTGCAGCGGCTGCGCGCGCTCGCCCGCACCGATCTCGATTCCGGTGGGCGCGCTCAACTGGTAGTGACCGAGCACCCGATCGAGCACGCCCAGCACGAGCGGGTTCGTGGCCGCCTCGTCGAAACTGCGCGTCTTGGCGAACAGCGCGTACACGCGACGCGTGTTGCGGCCTTCGAAGTTGTCGCGACCGAGCGGGGTCGATTCGAGGATCTCGGCGAAGTCGGCGCGCGCCCTTGCCACCGCGTCGGGGCTCATCATGTGCTCGACGACCGCCCACCCCTCGTGATCGAGCGCGTCGACAACGCGGTCGACCGACGCTTCGGTACGCACCGCAGCTTCGTCGATCGCAGTCATGAGTACCTCCCGGGGACGGCTCGGCTCGGCGGGGTGTATACGTCACTGTATACACTGGTGGGCGATGGCCGGCAAGACCCGCGTGCTCCTCGACCGCCCGACCCGCCGGGCCGCCATCTTGCGAGCCGCCGCGCGCGCGTTTGCCGAGCGGGGCTTCGCGGCGACGTCGATGGACGACGTCGCCGCCGCGGCCGGCATCACCCGCCTCATCGTGTACCGCCACTTCGACTCGAAAGACGCGTTGTACGCGGCGGTGCTGCAAGACGTGCGCGACCGCCTGGCGGAATCGAGCGCCGCATTTGCCGGCCGCGGCGAGAGCGTCGCGGTTCGCGCGCTGCTCGCGGTCGGGCGCGAAGACGCCGCGGGGGTGACCCTCCTGCTGCGGCACGCCGCCCGCGAGCCCCAGTTCGCCTCCTACGCCGACGAGTTCCGCGAGCAGGTGATCACGTACGCCGATCGGCTCATGCGCCTCGCGCACGCGCCCGCGCGTGTGCGCAGCCGTTGGGCCGCGGAGACGCTCGTCTCGTTCGTGTTCGACGCGCTGATGCACTGGCTCGAAGACGGTGATCCCGATCTCGACGACGCATTCCTCGCGAGGGTGGACGCGTCGCTTCCCGCGCTCGTCACCGCCTGGGCCGGCGTCGGTTAGTCAGTCGAGCGCGAAGTAGCCGGGAACCTCGGCGTGCGGGGTGTCGAGGTACACCTTCGCTTCCGGCGGTCCGCAGAAGCGGCCGTGACTCCAACGGATCTCGACGTGCCCGCGCACCGCTCGCTCCTCGTTGTCGACCCGCCCGCGCACCACGGCGTCCCACGCGACCATCGGCTGGCCGCCCGCGCGCGCTTCCACGTCGAAGCGGCGGAGCTCGAAGTGCTGGCGCCAGTCCCAAGGAGTCGCGATCCGAAAGCGCGTGAAGCCCTTCGAAGACGCGCCGAGCACGAAGTAGGGCGCGCTGCCGATGCGGAGCAGCCGCCACAACATCGACTCCGCTTTGGAGTCGATTGCGGCGCGCCACCGCCGCGCCGACTCGGTGGCGACCCGCTCCACCAGCTGCGCGTACAGGGCCTCGCCCGCGCCGGGCCACGTGCCCCCGCGTTCGAACGAGTGCGCGATGTCGCGCCGCTGGTCGGCGTTCAGCTCGGTGACGTCGAGCGGCAGGTGGGGGCCGAGCGCGTCGCGCACTGCGCGGTAGAGCGCCGCGTGCTCGTCGGGCGCGATCTCGTGGAACCAGTTGCCGCCCGCGCGTTGACCGTGCCCGCCCTTGAGCACACGGTCGAAGAGATGCTCGGGCGACGCGTTCACGACGATGCGGGAGAGGTACT
>CAZLEC010000844.1:0-1939 GCA_964558245.1 uncultured Burkholderiales bacterium
TTCGCCCAGGATCCGGCGGTCCTTCAGCGAGGTCTCGGTCACCTCGCCAACCGAGAGGCCGTCGACGTAGACGTATCCGCACCTGACGGCACCCGTGACCGACGCCCGACCGTCGACGAGGTCGACGACGTGACCGTCGTCGGCGATCACGATGCGATCGGCGTCGACCCCCGACAGCGTGGCAATCGCGGCGTGCGCTTGAAGGTGTCGCCACTCCCCGTGGATCGGCATGAAGTTGCTGGGCCGCGTCAGGTTCAGCACGTACAGCAGTTCGCCCGCCGCGGCGTGCCCGGACACGTGCACCAGCGCATTGCTCTTGTGGATGACGGTCGCGCCCCACCTGGTCAGGCCGTTCACCACCCGAAAGACCGACGTCTCGTTGCCGGGGATCAGCGAACTCGCCAGCACGACGGTGTCGCCCGGCTCGATCCGGACCGGGTGATCGCCGCCGGCCATGCGGGACAGCGCCGACAGCGGCTCGCCCTGCGACCCGGTCGAGATGAGGACCACCTGCTCGGGCGGGTAGGCGTCGATCTCACGTGCGTCGACGATCAGGTCGGCGGGGACGCGCAAATAGCCGAGGTCGCGGGCAACCCCCATGTTGCGCACCATCGAGCGGCCGACGAAGGCGACCTTGCGCCGGTTCTCAACGGCGACGTCGAGCACCTGCTGCACTCGGTGCACGTGGCTCGCGAAACAGGCGACGATCACCCGGCGCTTGGCGCCTTCGAAGACGCGGCGCAGCACCGGCGTGATCTCGCGCTCGGACGTGACGAACCCAGGCACCTCGGCGTTGGTCGAGTCAGACATCAGCAGGTCGATGCCCTCCGCGCCCAGACGCGCGAAACCGCCGAGGTCGGTGAGCCGACCGTCAAGTGGAAGTTGGTCCATCTTGAAGTCGCCGGTGTGTAACACGAGGCCGGCGGGCGTGCGAATCGCTACCGCAAGCGCGTCGGGGATCGAGTGGTTGACGGCGAGGAACTCGCAATCGAAAGCACCGAGTCGCTCGCGTTGGCCTTCCTTGACCGCGAGCACGTACGGCTTGATGCGGTGCTCGACCAACTTGGCTTCGATGAATGCGAGCGTGAGATTCGAACCGACCAGCGGAATGTCGGGCCGTTCGCGCAACAGATACGGAACCGCACCGATGTGATCTTCGTGTGCGTGCGTGAGCACGATCGCCTCGATCTTGTCGAGACGCGATCGGATGTAGTCGAAGTCCGGCAGGATCAAGTCGATCCCGGGCTGCTCGGGATCGGGGAAGAGCACGCCGCAGTCGACGACGAGCAGCCGGCCGCCGTACTCGAAGACGGTCATGTTGCGGCCGACCTCGCCGAGACCACCTAGGGCGACGATCCGAAGCCCGTTGTCGGCAAGCGGACCGGGCGCGGCCAGGCCCGCGTGCGGATAGCTCACGCGGGCGTCCGGGCGTCCGCGATGTCGCGGCGCAGCTGCTCGACCTGCTCGTCGGTCGCGTCGACCAGCGGCGGGCGTACCGGACCACCAGGCAGGCCGGCCAACCGGAGCGCCGCCTTCGTCAAGATGACGCCTTGTGTACGGAAGAACCCGGAAAACACCGGGAGCAGCTGGCGATGGGCAGCGAGCGCGCCTGCGACGTCGCCCCGCAGGTAGGCGGCGATCATCGAGCCCGTCTCGGCGCCGAATAGGTGGGTCGGGACGCCGACCACACCGACCGCGCCGACGGACAGCAGCGGAAGGGTCATCTTGTCGTCGCCGGAGTAAAAGGCGAGGTCGGTGCGCCGAAGCACCCACGAGGTGGCCTCGAGGTCGCCCTTGGCGTCTTTGACCGCGACGATCCGGTCGTGCTGGGCGAGCCGGACGAGTGTCTCGGTCTCGATCGGCGTGGCCGTGCGGCCGGGGATGTCGTAGAGCATGTTCGGCAGCCCAGTGGCATCGGCGATCTGGCCGAAATGCGCGA
>CAZLEC010000845.1:0-1936 GCA_964558245.1 uncultured Burkholderiales bacterium
GCACCGCCGATCGCGGCCGAGATCATCGCACCACGCACGCGCGCCGCCGCGCCGCGGTTCCCACCGGTGAGCACGGCGAACAGGCGGTCCATCAGCGCCAGGAACGGTTCGTGCTTCGCGAGGAGCCGGACGATCACCGGGTCCTGCTGCAACGCGCTCACGATGCGGCGCCGCTGTACGGCGAGCTCGATCACGAGCGTGAGGAGCACCTCGCGTGCGCGCGGGGCCGCCGCCGCTTCGGCTCGGTCGAGCGCAGCCTCGAGCTGACGGAGATCGTCCTCCATCACCGCGACCACGATCTCTTCCTTGGTCTTGTACTGGTGGTAGACCGCGGCCTTCGTGACTCCGATGGTGTCGGCAATCATCTGGAGCGACGTCCCGCTCACCCCGTGCTGGCCGAACAGGTCGAGGGCGGCCGCGACGATCCGGGTCTGGGCCGCGCTCCGCGGGACCGAACCCACCCGGGTGACTCCCACCGGCTCCACGGCGCTCACCCGGCGAGGGTATCCGGACTGCTTGCATTTCCTAGCCGATCGGCTACTTTTGGCCTAGCCGATCGGCTAGCCCCAGAGGAGGCCCGGTGTCAGACCCGACGACCGACCCCGAGGTGCACGAGCAGCTCGAGGAGTTCTTGGAGATCCGCAAGCCGGGCGCCCACCTCGACGAGGGTGTGATCGCCGACGACTTCGTGCTGATGCTCGGCGTCGACC
Organism: uncultured Burkholderiales bacterium; assembly: GCA_964558245.1. Lineage (GTDB taxonomy): Bacteria > Actinomycetota > Acidimicrobiia > IMCC26256 > PALSA-610 > JBBQER01. Next base: position 711 of record CAZLEC010000845.1, read on the forward strand.
TCGTCAACTTCCCGAAGTTCTCGCGGGTCGACGACGGCGTCACGTATCCCAGGGCCGGCCTCGACATCCGCCAGCAGCTCGACGTCGAATCCGGCGCCGAGCTCCCCGACTACAACGGGCCGTACCGCGCCGACCTGCGCTTCACCGACTTCTCGAAGGAGGCGCTCGCGGGCAAGTTCCTGCCGTGGAGCGAAAAGTACCTGCAACTCTGCGTCGACGGATGGGCCACCGAAGTCGCCAAGCGGTACGGCGCCGAGGCGATGGCCGAGATCGAGTGGGCGGCCTGGAACGACCAGATCGCACCCGAGCTCGAGCGCATGAAGAACGAGTTCCTGCCGGCCGGCGCCGTCTACCACGACCCGAATCGAGCGGTCCCCGCCGCCGACCGGAGCACCACCCGCGTCGTCTACACCGGCCTGTTCACACCGGGCGCGAACATCGCCGACCTCTCCAAAGCGCAGCTGGTCACTTGGTTCCTCGGCAGTCACGAGTACCTGCTGCAGTGCATCGAAGGGTGGGCCGCCCAGATCGTGGTGCGGCACTCGCTCGACGAGATGTTCGACATCCAGTGGACGCTCTGGGGCGACTCCGTCCTGCCCGGCGTGAAGAAGCTCAAGGCCGAGTACCTCGGCATCACCGGCAACACCGTCGAAGACTGGATGAAGGACCTGCAGGTCGACGCAACTGCGCTCCCCGGCAAGGCCTTCGACCTCTCCTTCGAGATGCCCGAGCCCGAGGTCGGCATCATGACCTTCAACCGCTGCGTCGCCGTCGACCAGTGGGAGGCCATGGGGCGGCCGGACATCCTGGAGAAGAACTGCCACTCCACGTGCCCGAAGTCGATGATCAAGACGACCGCGATGTACAACCCGAATATGAAGGTCGACATCCTGGCGATCCCGCCTCGCGTCGACGAAGGCGACGTGTGTTGCAAGTGGCGGTTCAGCATGCGCACCGAGGACGACCCCGAGTACGTCCCGGTGGAGCTGACGACGAAGCCCGACCGGCCCTGAACAACGCGTAGCCGCGCCAGGGCGCTTCGGATCACGGGCCGGCCGGCGTGAACTCCAGGTGCAGTTGCTTGAGTCCGCGCAGGATGTACGTCGGCGCGTACTCGTAGCGGCGCGCGTCGGGCGGACCGTGATGCGCCTCGGAGATCCTCAGGTCACGCACGCGATCGAGGAGGCGTTCGACGCTGACGCACCCTTCCGCCCGCGCGAGGGGCG
>CAZLEC010000846.1:0-1936 GCA_964558245.1 uncultured Burkholderiales bacterium
GGACCACGCAGATCGGACCCGCGATTGCAGAACGCCCCGGACCCGGCGATCGGGGACCGTGACTGGTCGGGGGTTGTTCAACTTCTCACGCCTGCCTATTGGTGATGACGGTCGCCGAACCTTTGGCGAGGATGTTCTTCACCCAATCCCTGAGATCACCAGTTACCGTGATCGTCGGCGGTGGCTTTATCGAGAGGACGGGCGAAGCCCATTACGCGGGTGAAGTCCTTGTGACGCGGCCCAGCAGTTCACAATCGTCGGGAAACTCCGACGCGTGGATCAGCGCGAGCCCCGTAGCGCGTGTGCGATCGCCGGCGACGATCAGCGCTGCGATCTCCACCACTTGGCGACGGCGACGAGCGGTCGTACGTGATTGCTGCTGCGCGGTCGAAATGTGTTCGAGCGCGGCGGCAGTGTCACCGGCGTCGAGGGCTTTGATGGCCAGTACGGCGTTGGCGATGACGTTCGGTGAGTCCTCGTTGCTCGACGCCCGCATCACGGACGCCGTCCCGACAGATCCAGAAGGCGTACCTGTAGCGGGTCGTCCTTGCCGGTCTCCCCGCTTGGACCGGCACCGAACACACCCGTCTGGGCGATGAATGGCGTCATTGGTGAGAGTTGCGCCCAGACTGCCTCGACCAGCTCGGTGTCGAGGGTTTCGTCGCCTCCAACGCCGCGAGCCAGGTCCCACGCGTGCAGCGTGAGGCCGCCGATCCTGAAGCCGAGCAGCTGGGCACCTGCCATGTCCATGGCGGGGTGATGGACGATCCGCTCCGCGGCGCCGCACTCTTCGAAGGCTTCGAGCTCGGCCGAAGCCGCCGTCGCGAAGGCAGCCGATGGGTCGCCGCGCAAGATGTCGCGGTCGAGTCCGACCATTGCCTTCTCGGCGTCGGCTCCATGAAGCAGGCGTACTGACATGATGCTTTCACCGACCACGTGGCTGATCAGGTCGCGCACGGTCCATTCCTCACAGGGGCTTGGCCGCGAGAGTTGATTAGGCCTGACACCGGTGAGCCGGCGCTCGAACTCGGAACCGGCACGGCGGAGCAGAGCCATTTCGTCGATTGTCCTGCGTTCCCACATCAGACGGTTGCGAGCATCGGCTCGCGATTGTCACTGACTGGCGCAACTTGGTCGGATGTTCGCCAGATGCGAACGGAGAGCAGGACCATTGCCAGCGCGAACGGCGCCATTTGCAGAACGACCTTGGCCATACCGACGGACGCTGTCTGTTCGGCGAGCTCGAAGCTCAACGTGAAGAGAACTGCGAGCCAGCGTGGCACACGGCCGCTGCGCCAGAGAGCGACTCCCATGATGATCGGGGCCACGAACTCGCTGAAGGCATAGACGTCGGTGAACGCCTGGCCCGGGCCCGAGTTGAAGTTGGCGACCAGAAGGCGTGCAGCCGCATCGCGCGTCACATGAGCTGTCGCGGCGCCGGCAAGATTGATGCCGACGAAGACGTTGACGACGGCACCGCAGAACGCACCGATGCCACCAAGCAGAACCGCAACGGTGGCAGCCGTCGACCCACGTTTCCGGATCAGCATGGCGATTGCGCCATAGGAGATGATCACTGCCCCGAGTGCCAACTCCGTGAGCGAGCCGGAGATATAGAGCTGCGTGTGGTGCTTTGCTGCAATCGGCAACACCTTGAGCGCGACCGCCGTTGTCGTGACGATCTGGTCGGTGCCCTTGGGATTGACACCCTCGGCCCCGATGTACAGCGCGGCGGTGAAGGGAAGAGCGAGTGCGAACATTCGTTGGCGCGTTCGCAAGGCGTTATGCATTGCCTTCTCCAGTCGAGTGAGATTCATGAATGCTGCGCGACGTGCGACGCCGGCGGTCGTGAGGACAACCCGGCGTGAGAGTCAGGCGTCGCGGTGGGCGATTCGGATCGACGCGGCCGCGAGGGTGATGGCGGCATAGATGGCGA
>CAZLEC010000847.1:0-1934 GCA_964558245.1 uncultured Burkholderiales bacterium
CCGCGAAGCTCGGCGCTCGGCGCGCGTTCGAGAGGAAGCGCGCGTTGCCGCGCCCACCTTGACCGCCGCGTGCCGCGAGCCACTTGTCGCCGTGCCGTACGAGGTCGGCGAGCAGCTCGTTGTCGGGCCCGTACACGACCGTGCCCTCGGGCACGTCGACCACGAGCTCGCTCCCACCGACGCCGTGTTGTTTCTTGCCGGAGCCGTGAGTGCCCGAGCCGGCCTTGCGGTGGGGGTGGTCGCGGAATGCGAGGAGCGATGCAACGTTGCGGTTCGCGCGCAGCCACACGTCGCCACCGCTGCCGCCGTCGCCACCGTCGGGACCTCCACGCGGCACGTGGGCTTCGCGGCGGAACGCGACACAGCCCGCGCCGCCGTCACCACCTTTCACGTTGCACTGCGCGACATCGACGAACCCGGACACCCGGACAGGATACGGACCCCGCCGCTCCGACCCGGTTGGTTCTCCCTACGATCGGGCCATGTTCCGCCCGGGGCTCACCGCGCTGTCGGCGATCCTCGGGGTCGTGGCGCTGGCCGCATGCTCGTCGGGCAAGACCAACCTCGGCGGTCCGGTCCGCACATTCCCGACCGCCCGGGACGCGCCGGCCACGACTGCGGCGCAGACTCCCACGACCGCGACAACGGTTTCGGGTGTGCGGATCGTGTCCCTGACCGGACCCGCATCGCCGCCGGTGTGCAACGCGCCCACGCAAGTCGAGCTGCACTGGACGGCGCAACACGCGAAGACCGTGACGTTGCAGATCAACGGCGGGCCGGTGTTCGCCAGCTACGCGGGCGGGACCCGCGACGAGCTCGTACCCCTGGCGTGCGACGGCAACCCGCAGACCTATCTCCTCACCGCCCACGCCCCGAACGGCCGGACGGCGACGAAGTCGGTGACGATCGACACCCGCCAGCTGAGCGCGAGTTAGCGGCCCCGACGCCCGGCGGCCGCAGTCTGCTTCGGCGCCGCGGCCTGCTTCGGTGCCGCGGCCTTCTTCGCGGCCTTCGCGGCGCGCTTCTGGTCGCGGATCTCGCCGATCCGCTCGAACGTGTCGACATCCGCGATCGAGGCCCAGTCGGCCGCGACTCGCTCCCAACCGGGTGGGCGCACGCCGAGCCGCTTGCCGAGCAGGCCGACGAAGATGCGCGACTTGTCCTTGCCGAATCCCGGAAGCGCCTGCACGCGAGCCAACAGCTCCTCGCCGGAGCTCACGTCGGTCCACAACGCCTCGGGGTCGCCGCCGTAGTTGTCGACGAGGAAGCGGCAGAGATCGTACGCGCGCTTCGCCATCGATGCCGGGTACCGGTGCAGCGCGGGCTTGTCGCGGAAGACCGCCTCGAGGTCGGCCGGGTCCATCGACGCGATCGCGGTGGCGTCGAGGTGCTCGACGGCGAGTCTGCGCTTGAGCAGCAGCGGCGCGCCGAACGCCCACTCCATCGTGACCTGCTGATCGAGGAGCATGCCGAGGAGCGCGGCGAGCGGCTCCCGCGCGAGCAACCGGTTGGCCTCGGGATCCGCGGTGAAATGCAGCGCCTCCGGGCGATTTGTACCCGGAACCTCAGGCAAGGCAGCCATTCCCCGACGATACCGGGCTCATTGGCTCGCGGCCCAGGCGCATTAAACTGCTCTCTCCCCGAATGCCGACCGCACTCCCCCACCTACCGAGGGGAACGTTTGACCGACCGACCGCACGCCGACCCCGAGCTCGCCTCCGAGCAGGCCTACGTCGATGCCGCGTACGCCCGGTTGGAGGCGATGCGGGCCGCGGCCGAGCGGGTGCGCGCGGCATATTCGGACGTTCGGGCCGGGGGCACGCATCAAGCGCGTCTCGAGCGCGACATCGCCTGGAACGTCACCCAGCGCCGGCTCTCCGACCTCGACATCGGCGACGCGCCGCTCATGTTCGGCCGCCTCGACATGGAGGACC
>CAZLEC010000848.1:0-1933 GCA_964558245.1 uncultured Burkholderiales bacterium
TTCGTCGTCGCCGGCCTCGCCCTGGTGCTGTTCGCCGTGTTCCACCCGGGGGTGCGGGGCGAGCGGGAGAAGCAGGAGCGAGCCGCCCATCCCACCGGCCAGCCCCCCACCAAAGGGGATTCCGACGGTGTCGTCGACCTCGAGCAGCGCCGGCGCCAGCGCGCCTGATCCCGCGGCCGGCGGGGCCCCGGGGCGTCCCTGAGAAATTTCTCACCGGAAACTGGTAGAAACCCCGGTCTTGGGTTTGCCCCGTCAAGAATCTTGACCATAGATTGCGAATAGATTCACAAGCGTGTCTGGGGCGGGTCCGGGTCCGCCCCGCGAACGGCTTCTCGGATCCGTGAGGCGGGAAGGTTTGCAGGTGGAGCTCCGCGACCGTCAGGCGACGTGGAACGGATTCGGGAACGCGCTCTCCCAAGCGGTCGAGCTCGTGGCCGCGCCGTTGCTGTTCGCGCTGTTCGGCTGGTTCCTCGACCGTCACTTCGGCACCGGCCCGGTGCTCGCGATCACGCTGGGCTTCGTCGGGGTCGTCGGTGTCGCGGCGCGCAGTTACTACTGGTACCGCGCGGCCATCGAGCGCGAAGAGGAGGGGAAGCCGTGGACGCGCAGCCGGCGGTAGAGCGTGACATCGCCCTCGACATCGTCAAGCACGGCCTGATCGTCGCGCCGGTGATCGTCCTCATCGCCGGCCTGACCAGCCACTGGGACGGTGCGGCGAGCGCGGCGATCGCGCTCGGGATCGTGTTCGTGAACTTCCTGCTCGCAGCGTTGATCGTCGGCCGGGCCGCCAAGATCTCGCCGACGGCCGTCGGCGGCGCCGCCCTCGGCGGTTACGTGGTGCGCCTCGCGCTCATCCTCGTGGCCCTTGTGCTCTTGCGTCATGTCTCGTGGATCGTGTTGCCGTGGTTGGGCTTCACGATCGTGGGTGCACACCTCGGCCTCCTGTTCTGGGAGACCCGTTACATCAGCTTGCAGTTGGCCGCGCCGGGCCTGCGCCCGCGCGGGACCGTTCCGACGGGGGATGAATGAGTCTGCTCGGCGTCGACGTACCGCCCATCAGCAACGTCACCATCTGGGGCAGCGGTCCCCTCGGCTTCAACAAGACCGCGGCGATCTACTGCTTCGCGACGATCGCGACGATCCTGGTCTTCTACTTCGGAACGCGTCGCAAGGACGCGCTCGTACCGTCGGGGCTGCTCCAGAACGCGGCGGAGTCGGGCGTCGCGTTCGTCCGCAACCAGGTGATCATGCAGACGATCGGGCCCGAGGGGCTCAACTACCTGCCGTACCTCACCGCGCTGTTCTTCTTCATCTTCTTCAGCAACATCACCGAGATCATCCCCGGCGTGCAGTTCCCGGCCAACGCCCGCTTCGGCGTGCCGCTCGTGCTCGCGCTGCTCACGTGGCTCATCTACAACGTGGTCGGCGTTGTCAAGCAGGGTCCGCTCAAGTACTTGAAGAACTCGACGATCCCGCCCGGCGTCCCGATGGCGATCCTCCCGCTCGTCGTGATCATCGAGCTCGTGTCGACGTTCGTCGTGCGGCCGTTCTCGTTGATGGTCCGACTCTTCGCCAACATGCTCGCCGGCCACTTGATCCTCGTGACGTTCGCGGCGCTCACCGCAGGCCTGTGGGCCTTGAAGGTCACGGTGGTGATCGCGCCGTTCTCGTTCTTGCTGCTCGTCGCCATGACCGGCTTCGAGATCCTGGTGAGCTTCCTCCAGGCCTTCATCTTCTCGATCCTCACTGCCGTGTACATCGGCAGTTCCATGCACCCCGATCACTGACACTGACACCAATCAAGGAGCATTTACGTGGCCATGCTGCATCTCCTCCTCGCTGCCGCCGCGGCGGATCCCACCAAGGGACTCACCGCGATCGGTCGAGGCATCGTCTACGGCGGCGCCGCCATCGGCCCGGGCATCGGCATCGG
>CAZLEC010000849.1:0-1931 GCA_964558245.1 uncultured Burkholderiales bacterium
CGGTCATTGAGGCCTGCTCGGCTGTGGCGGTCATGTCAATCTCCCTTGAATCGGTCGGCTCAACTTCTCGGATGCGTCCGCATCCATGGGAGGGTCGCTCTCATCGCGGGGAGAGGACGAGGCCGCGTGCGAGCGCGAATCGCGCGGCGACGTCGGTCCAGTCGATGACGTTCCAGATGGCGTCGACGTAGTCGGGTCGACGGTTTTCGTACTGCAGGTAGTACGCGTGCTCCCACGCGTCGATGACGAGCAGCGGCGCACCGCCTTGTCCGACGTTGCCCTGGTGGTCGTAGATCTGTTCGATGAAGAGCCGCTCGCCGAGCGGTTCCCAGGTGAGCGCGCCCCATCCCGAACCCTGCACCGTCGCCGCCGACGAAGACAGCTGCTTACGGAACGCGTCGAACGAGCCGAAGTGCTCGTCGATCGCGGCGGCGAGGTCGTCAGTCGGGCGGTCGCCGCCGTCGGGACTGAGGTTCTTCCAGAGCATCGTGTGCAGGACGTGGCCCGAGAGGTTGAACGCGAGCGTCTTTTCGAGACCCACGATCGTCGTCAGGTCATCGGTCTCGCGTGCAACGGTCAGCTTGTCGAGCGTCGCGTTCACGCCATCGACGTATGCCTTGTGGTGCTTGTCGTGATGCAGTTCCAGCATCCGGGCCGAGTAGTGCGGCTCGAGTGCCGAGTAGTCGTATCCGAGGTCGGGCAAGACGTACGGCTTCATAGTCGCTCCTGTGGTGAAGGGGTGATCCGCGTGAGAGGCGCCGCGCATCGTGTGCAGCTTGATGACGTGCGATCGCGAAATCGCGTATGAGTAGACAAGCCAGGAAGTCAACGGCTCCTTCGCGCGCGTCGAGAACGTCGTCGAGGCTGGCGACGCTGGTCAACGCGAACGCGAATTCCGGCCGCTGTTCACGGCTTGACGATCGAACCTCCCTGGCCGCGCGAACGAGTTGGCTGCGCTACCAGGGTCCGGAGCAACGCTCCCGGGAGGGTGCCGACATGAGCGGCAGAGTCCAACACGGTGCGGGTACTCACTCCGTGTTAAGGGCGACGGTACCACCCTCTGTGAACTCGCCGGTCATGCCGGCTGGTGTTCGGTGCCGCTCGCGTTTCGGCGGTGGCGCTGAGGGTACGTTGTCGGAGGACGTTGCTCCGGACCCCGGTGGCGTGTGAGTTGTTCTCTCCGTTGCCGCCACCAGGGGTGCCGTTGATCCTCGGACGTTGTTTTCAGCAGTCCAGTCGCCGGCCTTCATGAGCGACCCCGAACCTCGGTCCGGAGGAGTTGTTGGCGTCGAAACCTTCACTCGAGGATCGGACGGCCATCAGAGCGCGATATCGCCGCGTAACTCGAGCGCGATCCAGCATCCGCTGCTCGTCGCAGCTCCTGCATCGATTGAAGAGCTCGCTCGACAGCTCGGCGTCTCCGATCGCGTTCGAAGTTTCTTGCCGCGGCCGTCGACTCGCCCATCCCGATGATCGAGCCTCGCGATCGGTTCATGGGCCGAAGGACGCGCAGCTGTGCCCGACGCACTTCCGCCGGCAGTTCGCGATCGAGTCCTCGCGATCACGAAGATGGTCGACCCGAACGGCGTCATCACACCTTCCCGGTTTATCGCTGAGGCCACCCCCCACCAATCGTTGGAGTGAACATGCAGGCTGATCAACAGGCAACTTTGACCACAACCGATTCGGGCGAGGTTCGTCATCCGCTAACAGGTCATGACGGCGCCGCAGTCGAGGTGATGCGCAAAGAGGTTGCGCCGTTCAAGGGTGCCATGACCGGACCAGCCGCGCGCGATCCGTTCGACGCGGTGATGGAACAGACGCCCGACGCCTCCGGCGTTGTCTACGAAGACGGATCGGTAGGCGGCATCAGCGGCGTGTGGTGCCAGCCCTCGAGCGCGCGCCCGGACGCATCGGTCCTCTACTTGCAC
>CAZLEC010000850.1:0-1930 GCA_964558245.1 uncultured Burkholderiales bacterium
GCAACCTCTGCCGGTGCACCGGCTACCACAACATCGTCGAGTCGGTGCTCGCGGCCGCCGAGCAGATGCGGACGCAGGCCAAATGATTCCCGCCGCGTTCGACTACGTGCGTGCTGACTCGGCCGACGCTGCGCTCGCCGCGCTGGCCGAGTACGGCGAGGACGCCAAGCTGCTGGCCGGGGGCATGTCGCTCCTTCCGTTGATGAAGCTTCGCCTCGCGACACCGTCGGTGCTCGTCGACGTCGGCCGGATCCGTGAGCTCTCCTACGTTCGCGACGTCGGCGATCACGTCGCGATCGGCGCGCTCACGCGGCACCGCGACGTCGAGACCGACGACGTGCTCGCCCGTGAGTGCGGCGTGCTGCGGGCGGTCGCCGCACAAGTCGGTGACAACCAGGTGCGCCACCGCGGCACGATCGGCGGATCGGTCGCGCACGGCGACCCGGCTTCCGATCTCCCGGCCGCGTTGCTCGCGCTCGATGCGACGTTCGTCGCCCAGGGCCCGGGTGGGACCCGTGAGATCGCGGCGGCCGACTTCTTCCAGGGATTCCTCGAGACCGCGCTCGCGCCCGACGAGCTGCTGTGCGAGATCCGCGTGCCGAAGACCGGAGCCAACGGCTTCGCGTTCGAGAAGTTCAACCGGCGCGCGCAGGACTTTGCGACCGTGGGCGTCGTCGCCGCGAGTCTCGGCGGCGCCACTCGCGTCGGGCTGATCAACATGGGATCCACGCCGTTGCGCGCGACGGCGGTCGAGCAGGCGCTCGCACAGGGTGCGTCGGCGGCCGATGCCGCGTCGCACGCCGCCGAGGGAACCGAGCCGAGCGCCGACCTGAATGCGTCGGTCGAGTACCGCGAGCACCTCGCTCGCGTGCTCGTGCGGCGCGCGCTCGAGGCGATCTGAGTCGGCATCGCGCCGCGGTGGTGCTCGCGGCGGGGCGGGGTCTTCGCTTCGGTGGCGACACCCCGAAGCCGCTGCTGGAGTTGGGCGGTCGCGCGCTGGTCTTGCACGCCCTGCGCTCGGCGGTCGCGAGCGGGCTCACGCCAGTCGTGGTCGTGGTCTCCGACGACCGCGTCGAGCGAGCGCTGCCGGCCACGGTGCAGGTCGCGCGCAACGCCGCTCCGGAGGCCGGGATCTCGTCGAGCCTGCACGCCGGCCTGCGCGCTCTCGAGTCCGACGCCGACATCGACGGGGCGGTGATCGGGCTGGCCGACCAGCCGCTCGTGGGCGCCGATGCCTACCGGCGGCTCGCGTCGGCGTTCGACGACGGCGCCCGGCTCGCCGTCGCGACCTACGGCGGCGTGCGCGGCAACCCGGTGCTCGTCGGGCGCGAGCACTGGGCCGAGGCGCTCGAATTGCGAGGCGACAACGGCGCGCGCATGCTCCTCCGGCTCCACGGCGGGGTCGAGGTACCGTGCGACGGAACGGGCGAGGCGACCGATGTCGACACGCCGGAAGACCTTGCCGCGCTCGAGCACCGCCTACTGGAGCATTGATGGAGATCGAAGACACCTTCCGAGTGAGCACCCCGATCCGCGACACGTGGAACGTGTTGCTCGACATCGAGGGCATCGCGCCGTGCCTCCCCGGAGCGCAGCTGCAAGAGGTCGACGGCGACGAGTACCGCGGCGTCGTGAAGGTCAAGGTCGGGCCGATCACCGCGCAGTACAAGGGCACCGCCACGCTCGTCGAGGTCGACGAAGCCGGCCGGCGCATCCTCATCGAGGCGGCCGGGCGCGACACGCGGGGGCAGGGCAACGCGACGGCCTCGATCGAGGTCACGATGATCGAAGACGGTGACGGGACCCGCGTCGACGTCGTGACCGATCTCGCCATCACCGGCAAGGTCGCGCAGTTCGGGCGGGGCGTGCTCGACGACGTGTCGGCGAAGCTGTTGCGCCAGTTCGTGGAGAACCTCGAGCGCGACGTGCT
>CAZLEC010000851.1:0-1927 GCA_964558245.1 uncultured Burkholderiales bacterium
CAGAACACGCCGAGAATCAAGAACTGTGCCGGGTGCTGAAACATGTTCCCGGCGAAGAACACCGTGTCTCGATCGGGAGCGCAGAGCTCGTCCAGCCACTTCCGGTGAATCGCCTCTATGGTCGCCTCATCGGTTCCGAGCTCTCGGCGCCACTTCCGATACGCCTGCGCGATCTCCCAGTCAATGATTGATTGTTGGTGACCGTTGCAGACAGAGTCCGAGCAGCGGTACCAGTACTTGAAAGCGAACGGCATCCGCTCGAGAATTTCCTGGTCTTGCGCAAACAAGTTGCGCTGTCCGAGCGCGGCGAGCTGCTTGTCGGTCCACGGCTGAGTGGCCTCGAAGGTGACGTCGGAGACTTCGAGAGGACGAAACGCGCCGAGCGAGACGTTGTCGAGCTCCTGCATCCGCATCAACTCACACATCGAGGACACGAGAAGCGGATCGACGAGTTGCCGGCGTGCTGCCCAGCCGCGCCTCGTATCGAAGACGCGCCCGGTTGCGGTGATCGATCCCTCGATCGGTCTGCGACTTTCGGGCCGTCGGTCACTGGCTCGCCGGCAGTACGTCGATCTCGATCTCCTCGTGCTTCTTGAACTGTTCGTCGAAGGACAAGCCCCGAAAGTTGATTGGCCACAAGCGCACCCAGCGATAGGGCCCCACGTCCGTGCGCACGCCCGCGACGCACACCGTCTCGCCGTGTCGCTGACTCGCTTCGGGGTATGCCTTCACCGTCGGGACAACTCGTATGCGTTCTGGGCTGTCGGTCATTGCCGTTCGCCTGCCCTCGCTCCTGGCGGATCGCGCCTGGCGCGCTCGCGGCGAGGAGTGCGAGGGCGACCCGTTCCTGTCGTCATCGCCACAGTGTGAATGATGGGTGAGACAGTCCGCCGTGTCTCGCCGACCCCGTTCCAGCGATGTCGAGCACTCCCAAATCTGTGCAAGTTGTCCCATACGCGTGTTACTCTGATTTCGGCATTCAGAGAGGCTCGAGAGAGCCCGGCAACCTGGGACGGACACCCAAGGTGCCTTCTCGCTTCGGCGGGGATGCGGTCAATCGGGAAGGGCCCGAGCGACAACCAAGTGTCCGACACGGATTGCCCGTCGCACGTCGGCGGGCACGTTCGCGTCGGAACGCCGGCGTGAACCGGACGCATCCCCGCCCAGGCGTGAGCACCCGACGGCAACGTCTCCCACGGAGGGGAAGATGTTCACGGGCGGGAAGAAAGTTCAGGAGTTGCCGGCCGGCGTGTTGGGGCCGCCGCGAGAGTTGACCCGCGCGCTCGGCATTCACGGATGGTCGAACCTCGATCCGGTGTTGCTCGCCGCACTCGCGACCGACGCGCCGTTGTTGCTGGTCGGCCCGCACGGCACCGCGAAGACGTTGCTCGTCGAGCGGCTGGCGGGCGCGCTCGGTCTCGAGTTGCGGCACTACAACGCGTCGCTCGTCAACTACGACGATCTCGTCGGCATCCCGATCCCCGACGACGCCGGCAACCTCCGGTTCGTCGGCACCGACGCCGCGATCTGGGACGCCGAGTTCGTGTTCTTCGACGAGCTCACGCGTTGCCGTCCCGACCTGCAGAACAAGCTGTTTCCGATCGTGCACGAGCGGCGCGTCGCGGGCGTGAAGCTCGGCAAGTTGCAGCATCGCTGGTCGGCGATGAACCCGCCCGCGCCCGACGACACCGATGGCATCGACGGCGACGTCTACCTCGGCGCCGAACCGCTCGATCCCGCGCTCGCCGACCGTTTCCCGTTCGTCGTGCCGGTGCCGACCTGGCGGAACCTGAAGGCCGACGAGCGCCGGCGAGTGGTCGCGGGCGGCGGCGAGATCGACGCGCCGCTGGTGCGAGAGCTCGTGCACGAGTGTCGCCAAACATTGGCGGCGCTCGACGATTCCGTGCGCGAGACGTTCGTCAGCTGG